>DASYTX010000230.1:0-3093 GCA_036001865.1 Terriglobales bacterium | reverse complement strand
ATCAACCAGGGCTTCAGCCTGGCCAACGTCGGCTACTTCAACCAATTTGAGTCCACCGCCAGCTCCACCTACCACTCTCTGCAGACTAGCCTGCAGATCCGCAACTGGCGTGGTCTGACTTCGCGCTTCAACTACACCTGGTCGCACGCCATCGACAACGCCAGTGATGGCCAGGACTACGTCCCCCAAGCCACCCAGCCCGACGATAGCTTCCATCCGGAACGGGAGCGCGCCAATTCAAACTTCGACATGCGCCACCGCTTTCAGTGGTATTGGACCTATGACTTTCCAAGCACCGAAACTGCAAGATGGCTGTTGAGCGGCTGGGCCATCGACGGCGTGGTCACGCTGCAGAGCGGCCAGCCTTACAACATGACCTATCTGTTCGAGGATGACTTCAATGGCAGTGGCGAGTTCTTCGGCCGTCCGGACTTGGTGGGCGATCCCTTCGCGGGCACCGGCGGTCTCAAAATCCTCAACCTGAGCGCTTTCGCCGCGCCCTGCGACTTCGACAACGTTGCGGGTACTTGTGCTGGCGGGCAGCACTTCGCCAACTTGGGCCGCAACGCCTTCGTCGGCCCACCTTACCGCAACTTTGATTTCTCCCTGGTGAAGAACACGAATCTCAGCGAGCGCGTGAAGATGCAGATCCGGGCCGACTTTTTCAACATTCTGAATCACCCCAATTTTGCCAACCCGCTGTGGCCAAACTTCGGCGTTACCTTTTTGCAAAATGGCGGGCAGTTCGTCGATACCGGCACGCCGGGCGACGACATTGGGCAATTTCGCGGCACCGGCTTCCTGCAGCCCACAGTCACGCCCGACGTCGGACTCGGCAACCCCTTCCTCGGTGGCGGCGGTCCGCGCAACATTCAACTCGCCTTGCGCTTTACCTTCTGAGACCGCGAACGGAGGTGCCAGGCCCGGGAACCCCTGGTTTCCGGGCCTCTTTCATTTTCTAAATTTCCCAAGGGACGGTTGAAAGTGCGCGGCACGTCAGTGCCGGATCATTAGGCTACAAGGGTGTTCAGTGCCGGGACCTGCTACACAGAATCAATACGAACTGCGCACTCCCAGCACCCGGAAGTCCACCAGCGACGATTTCAGCACGTAGATCAGCTTGTTGTTGCTCTGCGGATCAGGCGGCTTGAGGAAGAATCCTGGGCTCGTCACATAGTGCAGCGAGTTGTGCACCACGCCTTCGCTGGCCTCGCCGTCGAAATACTTGATGCGCACCCACAAGCCCAGCACCGGCGGGTGGGCGTCGAAGAACTTCAGCTCCTGATACTGGTTGCGGCCTTCGAAGCTCCTGACGAAGAACAGCGCTTTCAATGACTCCAGGTCAACCGCCTGCGCCTGTCGTGCCCCGGCCGCGCGCAACGGCAATTGCCCCGGCAGTGGCAATGGCCCCTGCTGCAGCAGTTCTTCCAGAGTTTCGGGAGTGACAATGTCGGTGTAACCCTTGATCAGCTTGCCATCGCGCAGGTGCGCGACCACCTTGAGGCGGTTTGCGTCGTGCTGGCTCACGGCAGGATGGGACTCAGGCCGAGGTGCCCATGAACCGCGACGCTTGCCGCCCCGGACCTTCGATGCCGTACTGCCGCGTCTTATAGAGCAGGGCCTTGTAGCTGATGTTCAACAGCCGCGCCGCTTCCTTGCGGTTCCAGTTGGTTTGCTCCAGGGTCCGCGCGATGGCCTCGGCCTCGGCTTCATCCTTGAGGCTGCGCACCAGCGACTTCAAGCCGCCCGAGGCGTTAGTCGCAGCCTTGGCTGTGGCGTCGCCCGCGCTGCCGTTGGGCTTGGGATCCAGTTCGCGGATGACCGTGGCCTCGTCTCCCAGGATCAGATAGCGCTTGACGAAGTTCTCCAGCTCGCGCACGTTGCCTGGCCAGGAATACTTCATGCAGGCCTCCATCAAGCTGGGAGAAAAGGGCAGCGGCGGCCGCCCATAGCGCTCGGCTATGCGTGTCATGAAATGCTTCAGCAGGATGGCCACATCTTCCCTGCGGTCGCGTAGCGGCGGCATCGTGATGGTGAACGCGTTCAGCCGGTAGTACAGGTCTTCGCGCAGCTTCTTCGTGGCCAGCGCCTGCGGGATGTCGATGTTGGTGGCTGCCAGGATGCGCACGTCCACCTCGATGGTCACGCGCCCGCCCAGTCGCGAGAAGGTCTGGTCTTGCAACACGTGCAGCAGCTTGGCCTGCAGCGACGGCGGCATCTCCCCGATCTCATCCAGCAGAATCGTTCCCTTGTTGCACAGTTCGAACTTGCCGGGTTTCGGCCGCGTGGCCCCGGTGAACGCCCCCGGCTCGTAGCCGAACAGCTCACTTTCCAGCAGATCGGCGGGCACAGCCGCGCAGTTCACCTTCAGGAAGCTGCGATGCGCCCGTGACGACATCTTGTGGATCAGGCGCGCGATCACTTCCTTGCCCGTGCCGCTCTCGCCCAGCATCAGTACCGGCACGTCTACTTTTGCAACCTGCGCCGCCTGCGCCCGGATCTGGCGCATGATCGGAGTCGCAGCCACGAAAAAGGTGTCCTCTCCGAGTTGCTCAGTCTCCGCGTAGCCTTCCTCCGCCGCGCTGTGGTTCTGGAAGCAGGCATTCAGCACCGCATCCAGCTCCGCCTTGTTGAAAGGCTTGGTTAGATAGTCCATTGCCCCTAGCCGGATCGCCTGCACCACTTTGCGCGTGTCGCTCACGCAGGAGAGCATCACCACCTTCAATGCCGGCCGGATCTCCCGCAGTTTTTCCAGCGTCTCCAGCCCGTCCAGGCCTGGCATCAGCAGGTCGAGCAGCACCACGTTAGGCTGCGGATCGCGGCGCACGCGCTGCAGGGCCTCCGATCCGCTGCTCGCGGTTTCCACTCGGTACGAATCCAGCTCCAGCAGCGTGCGCATGTAGCCCAGCATGCTGGGCTCATCGTCCACTACCAGGATGCTGGTAGGCAGGTTCGTCGAAGCCACTCGTGTCCCTTTCACAATGGGTTTAGGGGAAGCAGAAAAGAAAACTTGCTTCCCGAACCCGGTTGACTTTCCATCCAGATCTTGCCCCCGTGCGCCTGCACCAAGCGGCGCGCGATGGCAAGTCCAAG
>DASYTX010000229.1:0-2921 GCA_036001865.1 Terriglobales bacterium | reverse complement strand
TTACTCGAAGCCTGTTTTTCCGTTGTACTGGGCTAGAATGGGCGCTGAGTTCCGTAGCCGCCTATGAGTGAATTCAAGTTTCATTGCCCGCAATGCGCGCGTCGACTGAAGATCGATGCCCAGCTGGCAGGCGCCCAGATCCGGTGCCCGGCCTGTCAACAGATCGTTCGTGTGCCTCTTCCTGGCGAGGAGCACACTGCGGAGGCACTCACGACTACCAGCCAATGCCAGAGCTGCTTGGATGTCCAGGTCGCGCCGGCCAAAGACGGGCGGACGTCGGTGTATTGGCGACGCAAGCAGCCGCCTACCTCCTCATCAGGCTCAGGAGGACCAGCCGACAAAGGCCAAGGGTAGTACGAGCGGATTGAAGGCGGCCGCCAAAACGACTCGCGAGCTTTTATGACTGCTGTCAACACTTGTCCGAAGTGCGGAAGCGAAATCCCAGCTTCCGAACCCTTGGGTCTGTGCGCCAAGTGCCTTTTGGCTGCCGGAACGGGCGCCAGCGCTGCCGACCCGACGCATGCGGCATTGGAGCAGACGCTCGCCGTCACCCCAAGTCAGGTCGTCGCCAGGCCAGAGAAGATCGCCTTTCGCTTTGTCGGAGACTACGAGTTGTTGGAAGAAATCGCGCGCGGCGGCATGGGCGTGGTGTTCAAGGCTCGGCAACTGAGTCTTAAGCGCACGGTGGCGCTCAAAATGATTCATGGTGGTTCTCTGGCCTGGGCGCAAGCGGTGCAACGCTTTCAAACCGAAGCGGAGGCGGCCGCCAAATTGGACCATCCGCATATCGTGCCCATTTACGAGATCGGGCAGCACGAAGGCCATCATTATTTGACGATGAAATTGCTGGTCGGCGGCAGTTTGGCCGACGCGCTGCGCCAGCAGGAGCATGTCAGACTTAAGTTCCGCAGTCCGGCCCGGACGCGGGAAGATCAACAAGCCATTGCCCGGTTTATCGCGACGGTGGCGAACGCGGTGCATTACGCGCACCAACGCGGGGTGCTGCACCGGGACATCAAGAGCGGCAACATTCTGCTGGATGGGCAAGGTCAGCCGCACGTGACGGACTTTGGATTGGCGAAACTGCTCGAGCAGGAGAGTGGATTGACGGTGAGCGAGGCCGTTCTGGGCAGCCCGGGCTACATGGCACCCGAGCAAGCGGCAGGAAAGTCACGCGAGGCAACCACGGCGGCAGATGTCTACAGTTTGGGCGTGGTGCTGTTTGAGCTGCTCACGGGCCGCTTGCCGTTTGGCGGTGAGACACCGCTGGAGACGCTGCGGGCTATTGTCGAGCAGGAGCCAGCGCGTGCGCGCACTTTGAATCCAAGCCTAACGGCTGACTTGGAGACGATCTGCCTGAAATGTCTGGAGAAAGAGCCCTCGGGTCGATATGCGACGGCACAAGCGATGGCCGAGGAACTGGATCGATTTGTGCGCGGTCAGCCAATCCAAGCGAGGCCAGTCAGTGTCCGCGAAAGGGCTTGGCGCTGGTGCCGCCGCAATCCGATCATTTCGAGCTTAAGCGCGGCCACGGCGTTGCTCTTACTCGCGGTGGCCATCGGCTCGCCCATCGCGGCCTACCGCATCAATCGCGAACGCGAGAGCCTTCGACTGAACCTCTACGTTGCTGATATGAAAGTGGCTCACCAGGCCCTTAAGGAGAACAATTTCGGTCGGGCGAGGGAGCTCATTTACAAGTACCTGCCCGAAGCCGCCGCCGGGCAGAAAATCGGAAACCGAGAAGATCTGCGCGGCTGGGAATGGCGTTACCTCTGGCAGCAATGCCAGAGCGATGAACTGGCTACGTTCTCTGATCACAACGAAAACGTTGATTGCGCCATCTTTTCGCCGGACGGGATGCTCCTGGCCACCGCGGGCCGGGATCAGACGGTGCGAATACGTGACCTTGCCTCTCATCGCATCGTGGCCACGCTCGGGGAGGTGAACGAGTCCGTCAGGTGCAGGGGACTGGCGTTTTCGCCAGATGGCAGGTTGCTAGCTGTCAAGGGCAGCAAGCGCGTTACGATTTGGAACACGAGCCGGTGGTCGGTGTTCACGAATTTGGCCGCCACGCGGCCAGTCCACTGGTGGCTCAACGATTCAGTTGCCTTTTCCCCTGACGGACACACCCTCTCAACCCGCGGGGACCTGGGTGTTGGCTTGTGGGACGCGGAGACGTGGACGCAGCGGGGTCTGCTTCCGCTGCCGCCAGAGCGTCCAGCGGATCGGCTCGATACTTTTGGGGCGGTCCTGGCCTATTCGCCGGACGGCCACCTGCTTGCTGCATCAGATCAGGAAGAACTTTTCGTTTACGACGCGACCTCGCTCGAGTTGGTGACACGGCTCCCCAGCGCCGCCTCAGATAACTCGGTCCTTTCGCTCTCGTTTTCGAGTAATTATCTGGCGGCGGGCTATAGATGGGGCCAGGTGCGCCTCTGGGACATCAGCACCTGGCGGCTAGTAGCCGATTTGTCCGCTCACACCACCTGGGCGGTCGGTCTGTCCTTTTCTCCGGATGGCAGGATGCTCGCCACCGGGGGCGGGGATCAGTGCATACATCTATGGAATGTCCCGGCACCGAAACCAGTCGCGCGTGCTTCGGCCATGTTGGAAAACGTAGCCACGCTCAAGGGCCATTCTTACTCCCTCGGTCCTGTGGTGTTCTCGCCCGACGGCCGGCGGCTGGTTTCATGCAGCATTGACCGCACGGCGAAGCTCTGGCAGGCCGTGCCGCGAACACCCCCGCGTCCACTCGCGAACAGTGCGTCTCCGGTGTGGTTTTCCGCGGATGGACGCCAGCTCGTTACGGCCAATCTCGACCAGAGCACAACTCTCTGGGACCTGCCGGCGGAAACCGAGATTCGCAAGTTTGCTCCGCCCGATCCACCGCGCCGGATCAGAGCACGCGCGGTTTCGCCTGA
>DASYTX010000228.1:0-5479 GCA_036001865.1 Terriglobales bacterium | reverse complement strand
GTCTACCTCGTCCTCCTCAATGTCGAGATCGGTTTCGCATTCCGGACAGAGAACCATCGCTTGCCTCCCTGTTTGCGAGCGGGACTGCTTCCCGCCCCTGCTAGTTTTAGAATGTCTTGCTGTCCTGTCAATAGGGTCGTGTTCGGGATTCAGCCACCCTGCTCGCGGCGCGCAAACTGCGCTCGGGCCAACTAGTCTTGCGAGGGATCGTGCACAGCTCAAGAAGATCGACCGCACTGCTCACGCTTCTGATGTTGCCCTTTCTTGCGGCGGTTGCCCAGCGCCAGGCTGCCCGGCCGGCGCGCGCTGCCGAGGTTGACCCCAGGATTCTCGCGGTCATGCGCGAAGTCTCCCCGGCACGTATCCGCACCACCATTGAGAAGCTGGCCGGCTTTCGTACGCGTCACACTCTCTCCGCTGCTGACCCCGCCTCGATCCGTGCCGGGCGCGGTATCGGCGCAGCGCGGGAGTGGATCCGCTCGGAGTTTGAGCGCTACTCCCAGGCCTGCCGCGGCTGCCTTGAGGTCGAGATGCAGAGCTTCGTCGCCGAGCCCGCTGAGCGCATCCCCAAGCCCGCCGAGATCGTCAATGTGGTGGCCACGCTGCGCGGCACTGACCCGGCGAATGCCGGCCGCATCTACGTCGTCACCGGCCATTATGATTCACGCGCCAGCGATCCGATGGACGCCACCAGTCCGGCGCCGGGCGCCAATGATGACGCTAGCGGCACCGCAGTCTCGCTGGAATGCGCCCGCGTGCTCAGCCAGTACAAGTTCCCCGCGACCATTGTTTTTCTCGCGGTGGCCGGCGAGGAGCAGGGCCTCTATGGTAGCCGCTACTTCGCCAAAACTGCCAAGTCAAAAGGTTGGAACGTCGAAGGCGTGTTGAACAATGACATCGTGGGCGGCGACAAGAACCGCTTGCAGGAAAGCGCCTGGGTACGCGTTTTCTCCGAAGGCGTGCCCATCGCCGCGGGCGAAGCTGAACTCCGCGCCATCCGCGCCGCCGGTGGCGAGAACGATTCTCCTTCCCGCCAACTGGCGCGCTACGTCCGCGATGTCGCCAAGAGATATTTCCCGCAACTCGCGGCGCAGGCGGCCGGCGGCCGCAGCGCGCAGCCTTTCCAGGCCAAGCTGCTCTTGCGCCGCGACCGCTATTTGCGCGGGGGCGACCATACGCCCTTCAACGAGCAGGGCTATGCCGCCGTGCGCTTCACCGAGTACCGCGAGGACTATGGGCACCAGCACCAAAACCCGCGCACGGAAGGGGGCATCGAATACGGAGACATGCTGAAGTTCGTGGATTTCGAGTATGTCGCCAACGTGGCCCGGCTGAACGCCTCCGTGCTGGCCTTGCTGGCTTCGGCGCCTGCGCCTCCGGCCAACGTCCGGCTCGACGTGCGCCGGCTGGAGAACGACTCCACCATCCGCTGGGACCCGTCGCCCGGCGGCTTGGCGGTGCGCTACGAAGTCCTGTGGCGGCCGACCACCGCCGCCGAATGGGAGAACGTGGAGGCGGTTGGCAACGCTACGCAGGCCACCATTCGGCGATCGAAGGACAACGTGGTGTTCGCGGTCCGCGCTGTGGAGAAGCGCGGCCGCCGCAGCCTTCCCGTGGTGCCGGTACCTGAAAGGTGAGCCAATTGTCGAATTTGCGAATTGTCGAATTGCAAGGCCAATCTGAGCAGAGGCTGATACCCTATTTCTAGCCGACGACCGAGGACCACCGCCGAAAAAACGCACTATGGCCCGTAACTACCGCACCATGTCGCTGGGCTTTCCGCCCTTCACCCGCGCGGTGAAATGGCTGATCGCCATCAACGGCATCATTTTTCTGCTGCTGGCGTTGCTGCAGGTGACCACGCCCCAGCTCTACGGCGAGATCATGTTGCTGTTCGCTCTTGTCCCCGGCGCTGTGATCCAGGGACAGGTTTGGCAACTGGTCACCTATTCGTTCCTGCACGCAGGCCTGTTTCACCTGCTGTTCAACATGCTGGCGCTGTGGATGTTCGGCTCACAATTCGAGAGCGAATGGGGACGCCGGCGCTTCCTGGAGTTCTTTTTCTTTTGCGTGGTGGGCGCGGCACTGGTGACGGTCGGCGTGGCCTACACGGGGGCGCTCGGCCTGGGGCCAAACACCATCACCATCGGCGCCTCAGGCGGCATCTACGGCATCCTGCTCGCCTTCGGCATGCTCTATGGCGAGCGGGAGATCATGCTGTTTCCCATCCCTTTCATGATCAAGGCCAAGTACTTTGTCGCTGGGCTGACCTTCATCGCTGTCTATGGCGCTCTGCAAGGACCGGGTGGCGTGGCGAATCTCGCCCACCTGGGCGGTCTCATCTTCGGCCTCATCTATCTGAAGTTGCTGCCGCGCCGCGGCCTCATCTTCGGCGCCTCGGAGAACTATTTCGGAATACGCAACGCCTACTATCGCTGGAAGCGCCGCCGGGCCGCGCGCAAGTTCCAGGTCTATATGCGCAAGCACGACCGCAGCCAGTTCTTCGATGAGCACGGCAACTACCGCGAGCCCGGGGCCACACCGCGCGAAAAAGGCAACGGCGAACACCGCGGGCCCTGGGTGCAGTGAGCGCAGCGAAGGACCCCTACCTGGGGAATTGGACCAGCGGTTAGGGATGCTTCGCTTCGCTCAGCATGACAAGACCTAGGTCGAGGCGCGCCGCCGGTGTCCAGTCCCCGCCTGATGCGACCCCACTACGTGCAGGCGCATGAAGTTAGTCGAGCCCGACGCCATCTGCGTCCCTGCCACCACCGCGATCACATCGCCGGCTGCCACCGCGTTGCGGGCCAGCAGTTCTCGTTCCGCCCCGCGAACCATCTCCTCGGCTGATCGTGCCGCGTCCGTAAGCACCGGGTGCACTCCCCAGAAGAGGTTTACGCGGTTGCAGGTCTGCGGAAATACGGTGAATGCGTAGGCTTGGCTCTGTGGACGGTACTTTGATATCAGTCGCGCTGTGTTGCCGGTCTCCGTAAACACAGCAATGGCGCGGATGTCCAGGTCCAGGGCGGCGTGGGCCACCGCCTCACAGATGGTCTCCGCAATCGATAGCCGCCGGTCGCGGCGGCGACGGTGCAGCCATCCCGCGTCTATGCTGCTCTCGGCCTCGACGATTATCTTGGCCATGATGGTCACCGTCTCGCGCGGGTATTTGCCCACCGCCGTCTCTGCCGACAGCATCACCGCATCGGTGCCGTCGAAGATGGCGTTGGCCACGTCACTGGCCTCGGCCCGCGTAGGGCGCGGGTTCTCCACCATGGACTCCAGCATCTGCGTCGCCGTGATTACCGGCTTGCGCCAATCCGCTGCCCGCCGGATGATGCGCTTCTGAATTACCGGCACCTTCTCTGGGGGCATCTCCACTCCCAGGTCGCCGCGCGCCACCATCACTCCGTCGGCCGCCTCCAAGATCTCCTCCAGATGGTCGATGGCCTGCGGCTTCTCCAGCTTGGCGATCACCGGCACGTTTCCGCCATGGGCCGCGATCAAGCGCTTGGCCTCGATCACGTCCGCGGCCGTGCGCACGAACGACAGCGCCACCATATCGACGCCATGCTTCAGACCGAAGGCCAGATCCTTCTTGTCTTTTTGGGTGAGCGACGGCACGCTAACCACCGTCCCTGGCAGGTTGATGCCCTTGTGCTCGCCCAGCAGGCCGCCGTTGACCACTTCGCACTCAACCTCATCCCCTTCGATGGCGCGCACCCGCAACTCGATGAGCCCGTCCGCCAGCAGGATTCGCGATCCCGGCTGCACCTCTCGCGCCAGCGGGAGGGTGGTGGAAATCACTTCCGCCGTTCCGGGTACGTCGCGAGGGGTCAGCCTCAGGCGCGCCCCCTTCTTCAGCGCCACCGGCGTGCGGTTCTTCAGCCTCCCGGTGCGCATCTTGGGCCCTTGCAGGTCCTGGAGGATGCAGATGGATCGATCTTCCTTCTCCGCCGCCCGCCGCAGCCGTTCGATCATGCGCGCGTGCTCGTGGTGCGTCCCGTGGGAGAAGTTGAGCCGCGCCACGTCCATGCCTAGCCGCATCAGTTCCCGCAACATCGTCTCGGAGGAAGTCGCCGGCCCGATGGTGCACACGATTTTTGCTTTCCGCCCTGCCGGCGCATGCGCCGTGCGCGCGTCGTCTGCAGTGCGCTGCTCGTGACCCGCGCTGGCACTCACAGCGCCTGTACCTCTTCGCGTTCGGGAGCAGGCTCCAATCCGGTCAGCCGCTTGGGATAGATCAGCGCATTGAACTCGGCGCCTACCAGAATGATCACCGAAAGGATGTAGAGCCACACCAGCAGGGCGATGGCCCTGCCCACCGATCCGTACATGACGCTGTAGGTGGAGAACCGCTGCAGATACCAGCCAAATAGTACGGTGGCGGGGAACCACATGGCGGTGGCCAGCGCCGCGCCGGGCAACACCAGGTGCCAGGGATGGGTGCGGGGAACGGCGAAGTGGTAGATCAACAGGATCACACCTACGCTGGTCAGAGCGGCGATCAGCCAGCGCGCCGCCGTCCACAACAATAGGATGAGCAGGCCGATCTCATGGCCTGCGCGGTTGGCCAGCCAGCCCTCAATCTGGTTGCCGAACGCTATCAGCGAGGTGGCGAACATCATGGGCACCAGGGTCAGGAACACCAGCAGGAATGCGATCAACCGCTCCTTCACCAGGCCCCATTCCTTGGGCAGGTGATAGGCGTTACGGAAGCCCTGCATCCACGAGATCATGATTCCCGAGGCCGTCCACAGCGTGAGCAGCGACATGGGCACCACGATGCCGATAGGGTGCTGCTGCGTGCCCTGCAGCAGTGAGATTACCGGCCCGCCCGCGCCCGAAGGCAGGATGCTTCCCAAGGCGTGAGAAAACTCGCGCAGCACCGCATGCGTCCGCGGCGAGTAGGCGAGGACCGAGGCCACCACCAGCACGGTGGGAAACAGCGTGAGAATGGCGGAAAAGGCAGCCCCTTTGGCGATGCCGAAGGCGTCGTGCTCGAAAGCGCGCCACAAGGCGCGCCGCAGCAGCCGCAACAGGCGAAACATGCGGAGGATAGGTTACTAGACAGCGTGAGCCCTGTCAGTTGTCTCAGGATGGCGGGCTGTGATCTCATCTAAGGAGTCCGAGACCGACCGACTGGTGCTGCTCCCGTTCGCGAAATGCGGTAACGGCCGCGCATCACCGTATCTTCCGCGCGGTATTACACTATTGCGGCCATGGCTACTACCATCACCCGCACCAATCCGCTTTCCTATCTCACCGATCAGCTCAATGACCTGAAGGCCAAGGGCACGTACTTCCGCCTGCGGGTGCTGGAAGACGAGCAGGCGCCGGTGTGTACCTTCGACGGCAAGCGGGTGATCAACCTGGCGTCGAACAACTATCTCGGCCTGACCACCCACCCCAAGCTGCGGCAGGCGGCGCTCGACGCCACGCGCAAGTACGGTGTGGGCTCGGGCGCGGTGCGCACCAT
>DASYTX010000227.1:0-10497 GCA_036001865.1 Terriglobales bacterium | reverse complement strand
GACTCCAGCGCCGAAGGCAAGTCGGCGGAAGCGCGGAGCATATTCCTGGAGTTTCGTGACGCGCTCACGGCGGGGCGAGTACGGGCCGCTGAGAAGGTCGAGGGGCAGTGGCGAGTCAACGCGTGGGTGAAGAAGGGCATCCTGCTGGGTTTTCGCATCGGCGAACTGGCCGAGATGGGCGACGGGCCTGGGCTCTCATTCGTTGACAAGGACACCTTTCCCGCGCGGCGCTTCGCCGCGGCCGACCGCGTGCGAGTAGTGCCAGGTGGATCGTCGGTGCGCATGGGAGCGTACGTGGCGCCGTCCGTGGTCTGCATGCCGCCCATGTACATCAACGTGGGCGCGTACGTGGACGAGGGCACGATGGTGGACTCGCACGCGCTGGTGGGCTCGTGCGCGCAGGTCGGCAAGCGCGTGCACTTGAGCGCAGCGGCGCAGGTGGGCGGAGTGTTGGAGCCAATAAACGCCGCACCGGTCATCATCGAGGACGAGGTGCTGGTGGGCGGCAACTGTGGCATCTACGAAGGCACGCAGGTGAGGGCGCGGGCGGTGCTGGGCGCGGGAACTATTTTGACGCGCTCCACACCCCTGTATGACCTTGTGCGTGGTGAGGTCTATCGCGCCACGGCGGAGCAGCCGCTGGTGGTGCCAGAGAACGCGGTGGTGGTGCCCGGCGGACGGGCGATAACCAAGGGCAAAGCTGCGGAATGGGGACTGTCGTTGTATTCACCAGTAATCGTGAAATATCGCGATGAGAAGACCGACCGGTCAGCGGCGCTGGAAGAGGCCCTCCGGTAAGCGCGTACGATTGAACGAAACACCGCAGACAGCGCCGAAGTATCGTAGCGGAAGCAGACAAATCGCACGGGCTGATCACCTCACAACCTGAATGACGAGCCACCACGAACGACCCACCGAACGCGACCATTACGAGCGCGAGGTTACGACCGACCTCAAGGATGAGACGCCAGACTCCCCCAAAGGTCCTCCGCTTCATACCCGCATCCTGATCGGCCTGCTGGTGGGCGTGTCTGCTGGGCTGGGGGCGAACGCCACGCTCGGCGCCAACCATCCTGCGGTGGCCTGGACGGTGCGCAACGTCACCGAGCCGGTGGGAACGTTGTTCCTGCGCATGCTGCTGATGATCGTGGTGCCGCTGGTGTTCTCTGCACTGGTGGTGGGAGTGGCGGGTGTGGGCGAAATGCGCACGCGCCCATTCCCCATAAAGGCCGAAAACCTCGGCCGGCGGAAGCTCTGGCTGGGGCTGCTTTTCCTGGTGATAGCGGCACTCTCACTAGCCCAACTCGTGGTTCTTCGCATGACCTCAGGGTGGGCGACGGCTGTGAAGGTGGCAGCTTTGCTGTGCTTTCTAACGGGACTGTTCTATTTGCTGGCTCACTGGTTGCGGCGCTTCCAGTTGGCGCGAATCGGGCTCGCGACGCTGTTTTACACTGTCGTCTTCTCCGCCATCTCCGTCGCGATCGGGCTCACGATTGCCAACACTTTGCGCCCCGGCGAGCGGATCAGCGCCGAAACTGCCGCCGGGCTCCAGCAGCGCTATGGAGGTGAAGCTGCGCAACGCCTTGCGGGTACGCGTGCGCTCGGCGCTGGCGCCGCTGATTCCGCTCCCATGCAGGTGGTGAAGACGCTGGTTCCCGCCAATCCTTTCACCGCTGCTTCCAGCGAAACGCCAAACATGCTTCACCTGATGTTTCTGGCGGTCATCGTCGGCGTCGCCATGACATTGATTCCCCAAACCGCAGCAGAGCCGTTGTTGAAGGTTTTGCAAGCGGTGTTTGACGTGAGCGCAAAAGTTGTCGACATCGTCATGCGGCTGGCTCCCTACGCGGTAGCTTGTCTGCTGTTCAACAACACGGCGCGTTTCGGGCTGGATCTGCTGGGCGCGCTGGCGTGGTACATCGCTGCTGTCACTATCGGACTTAGTCTGCACATGTTCGGCGTGTATTCGCTCGCCGTGCGTTTCCTCGCGCGCATCTCTCCGCTGGAGTTCTTCCGTCGGATCAAGACGGCGATGCTGACCGCCTTCTCCACCTCGTCCTCTAATGCCACCCTGCCCACGGCGTTGCGGGTGACGGAAGAAAACCTGGGTGTCCCTCGCGAGATCAGCAGCTTCGTGCTGACCGTGGGCGCCACCGCCAACCAGAACGGCACCGCACTCTACGAGGGCGTGACCGTGCTATTCCTGGCGCAACTGGCGGGGGTGGACCTGTCGTTGGGCAAGCAGTTGCTGGTGGCTTACCTGGCGATCCTCGGCGGCATTGGGACGGCTGG
Organism: Terriglobales bacterium; assembly: GCA_036001865.1. Classification (GTDB taxonomy): domain Bacteria; phylum Acidobacteriota; class Terriglobia; order Terriglobales; family Acidobacteriaceae; genus DASYTX01. The sequence continues at coordinate 8,205 of DASYTX010000227.1, read as the reverse complement.
CGTGCCGGGAGGATCGATCCCGTTTGTGATCGTAGTGCTGGCAACGGTCGGGGTGGACCCCGCGCTGATCGCCATCATCCTGGGTGTGGACCGCATCCTGGACATGATGCGCACCACACTCAACGTCACTGGCGACATTGCCGCAGCCGCCTACGTGGCGCGGTCCGAGGGTTACTCGCTGGCAGTGGACAGGCAGTGATTAGTGTTTAGTGGCGAGACGGGCGGCCACCTGCCGCTGCTCGCGCACGCACATGTGCTTGTCGCGAAAATAGCGCTTGGCGCGGCGGCCCCAGGCGCGCACAAACCAGGAGTTCAAGGTGGCGCCGACAACCGAGCTGATGACCGGCAGCACGCGCGCCGACCACTTCTGCGCGATCTCGGAGCTGGCTTTGGCGGCCACACGGCGGATGAGCCGCGGCACCACGCGGCCGACCACTTGCTTCTCCAGTTGCTCGCGGGTGATATTGACGCCGGCGGCGGTGGCCACGGCAATCCAGAACTCGGCCAGTTCTTCGTCGGTCACGAATTTGAAGCCGTACACCAGGCTGAGCTTTTGCAGGGTGCGCACGGTGATAATGCCGAGCGCGCCCAGGTCGGGCACCAAGGTGGCCGCTCCGCCCACACCAAAACCCGCACCGCTGGCAGCCGCCATTTTCATGCCGCTGCGGATGATGTGTTCGGCGACGTGGTCGAGGCTCTCGACGGGAATGGAGAAGAGATCGTCGTAGGTGGCGACGTCGAGCTGGTGCTCGACGCGCAGTTCGACCAGGAACTCCCTGGGGCCAACCTTCACCGTCTCATAGGCAGTCTTCAGGCCGTGCTCGACGGCGGCCTGGAGGAAGCGGGCGATTCCAGATTGCGCGGGCCGTGGCATCTGGGGAGAAGAACCAATCCTGCAGTATAGCCGGATTCCCGCGGCCTTGCTCCGCGCTGCCTCCGATGAACTCGTGTGCTAGCATCAGTACGCGTAATGCCTGCGGGCAAGCTACAAATCGTACCTCTGGGTGGCCTGGGCGAGTTCGGAATGAACTGCATGGCCATACGCTGGCAAGATGACATTTTTGTCATCGATGCCGGCCTGATGTTCCCCGAGGCCGAACTGCTAGGCGTGGACATCGTTGTCCCCGACATCACCTACCTGACAGAAAATCGCGACAAGGTGCGGGCCATCGTGCTGACCCACGGGCACGAGGACCATATCGGCGCCCTGCCCTGGATCCTTTCTGAGCTGAACGTGCCGGTGTACGGCACGGAGTTCACCCTGGCCTACGTGGAAAACAAGCTGGAAGAGCACGGGCTGCTGGACCAGGCATCGCTGCTGGAGATCCGCCCAAATCAGCGTTTCAAGGTGGGGCCGTTCACCATTCATCCCATTCAGGTGACACACAGTCTGGTGGACTGCGTGTCGCTGGCCATTCACACGCCGCTGGGGGTGGTGATCCACACCGGAGACTTCAAGGTCGACCCAACCCCTACTGACAACCGGCTGTTTGACCTGCACACGTTTGCGGAGTACGGCAAAGAAGGCGTGCTGGCGCTGTTGCAGGACTCAACCAACGTGGAGCGGCCGGGTTATACGCCCAGCGAGCGCGTGGTGCGGCGCAAGTTCGACGAGGTGTTTTCGCGGGCGCAGCACAAGATTTTCATCTCCTGCTTTTCGTCGTCGATCCACCGCATCAAGCTGGCAATCGAGATCGCCCACGAGTACAACCGCAAGGTAGCACTGGTTGGCCGCTCGATGATGGAGTCGGCGGAAATCGCGCAAGACCTGGGCTACATCGAGATCCCCGACGGCGCGCTCATTCATCCCGGGCAGGTCAAAGACTTCTCTCCTAATCAGGTGTGTGTGCTGATCAGCGGGACGCAGGGTGAGCCGATGTCGGCATTGTCGCGGGCCGCGGTGGACAGCCACAAGCACGCGCGCATCGAGGCTGGCGACACTGTAGTGCTGTCGTCGCGCATCATCCCCGGAAATGAAAAGGCCATTTACCGCATGATCGACCATCTCTACCGGCGCGATGCAACGGTGGTGTATGAAGACGGTTCGCATCCGCCGATACACGTGAGCGGGCATGCCAGCCAGGAAGAGCTGAAGCTCATCATCAACCTGGTGAAGCCGCGCTACTTTATTCCCATTCATGGCGAGTACCGGCAGCTCAAGCGGCACGGCGAGCTGGCGGCATCCATGCACGGCGCAGTGGGTCAGGTCATCATGCTGGAGAGTGGCGACGTGCTGGAGTTCGATGAGCTGGGGGCACGCAAGAGCGGAGAAGTAACTGTCGGCCGGGTCTGCATCGATTCGGGATCAATCGCGGACGTGGTGGAGGACCTCATTATCCGCGACCGCCGCCACCTGAGCGAGGACGGGATTGTGCTGCCCATCATCGCCATCAACAAGCTCACCGGCAAGGTGGAGCGCGCGCCCGAGATCGTGACCCGCGGGTTCGCAGCCGCGGCAGGTGAGAACGGTTTTCTCCAGGAAGTCCGCGAGGTAGTGCTGCGCACGCTGGAAGAATCCAGCAAAGAGGAGAAAGCCGATTACGGCGTGATCAAAGAGAAGATCCGCCAGGACCTGAAGCGGCACATCGTGAAGAGCACGCAGCGGCGGCCACTGATCATGCCGGTGATTTTGGAAATCTAGTTCTCGGTTCTCAGTTCTTGGTTTCCAGTTTTTTGAGAGGAGACGGTCATCGTCAGGCTGGAGGACATCAAGGAGGCACAGCGGCGGCTGAGCGGAGTGGCTGCGAGGACGCCCGTTGTGCTCTGCCCGCGGCATGACGACGAGCGGCAGCTCTATTTGAAGCTGGAGAGTCTGCAGCCGGTCGGATCGTTCAAGCTGCGCGGGGCGTACAACAAGATCGCCTCGCTCACTGACTCCGAGCGGGCACGCGGCGTGATCACCTACTCAAGCGGCAATCATGCGCAGGGCGTGGCGTATGCCGCGCGCAAGGTGGGCTGTCGCGCAGTGATCGTGATGCCGCGCAACGCGCCGGAGATCAAGAAACAGAGCACGGCAGCGCTGGGAGCGGAGATCGTCGAGGTTGGTCCGTCAAGTCTGGAACGCCAAGCCAAGGCGGAGGCGCTGGCGGCGCAGCATGGTTACGCCATCATTGCCCCGTACAACGACGAGAAGATCATCGCCGGCCAAGGCACGGCCGGGCTGGAGCTCATGGAAGAGCTTCCCGAGGCAGAGCTGATTCTTGTACCTGTGGGCGGCGGCGGTCTGATCAGCGGGATAGCCAGCGCGGTGAAGCTGAGCGGAAAGCCGGCCAAGGTCGTAGGGGTCGAGCCGGAAGTGGCTGCCGACGCGCGCGACAGCCTGCGGCGGGGCAAGATCGTCGAGATTTCTGCCGAGCAGGCGGGGCGCACAGTGGCCGACGGTCTGCGCACCCAGCGGGTGGGTGAGATCACTTTTGAGCATATTCGCAAATACGTCGACGACATCATCACGGTCAGCGAAGACCAGATCTTAGAAGCCATGCGGAGGCTGGCGTTGAACGCGCACCTGGTGGCCGAGCCGAGCGGCGCCGTGAGCTTCGCTGGATTCCTCTTTCACCAGCATGAGCTGCCACAGGCACGGCGCACGGTGGCAGTGATCAGCGGCGGAAACGCGGAGCCGGAAATGCTGAGCCGGGTACTTCTGGAAGACGAGGGGGAATCCTGGCTGCAGGCGACGGTCGGAGGATGAGCGGCTACCATTCCACAACTCTTTTTCAGCACCGAAACACCGATACACCGAGCTATTTACCACGCAACAAGCCGCTGCGAAGGGTGACACTGCTTCTCCTATTCTTGCTGAGTAGCGTTTCTCCCCTAATTTCACAAGCTGAGCGCGGCATCCTGGTGCGCGAGGCGGTGCTCTACCTGAGTCCTGATACCGGCGTGCAGAAGCTTGGCAGCGTGGGTCGCGGGCGCGAGGTGGTGATCATCGAGAAGACCCGCGGGTGGTTGCACGTGTTTGCCGATTTGGGGGAGCGGCGAAATGTCAGTGGCTGGATCCTGGATAAAGGTGTGGTGCGGAATTCCACCGCCGATGGCGACCGTATTCTGTTTGGCGAGGCGGCGGACTCGGAGTGGGAGGCCAGCCGTCGCGGCGGGCGTCGGGGTGCGGACCGCGACGCTTTTCGCCTCTACTTCCAGATAGCCGAGTTCTTCCCCAATTCTCCGCTGGCGGCGGAGGCCTTGTATCGGGCGGCCGACATCCAGTGGCAGCTCGACGCCGAGGACGTGCGCACGCGACCCTCGGCTAAGCAGCGCGATCCAGCACTGCGGGCCAAGATGGACGAAGAACTCATGCGCCGGGTGATGAAGAAGTTTCCCGGAACCAAATGGGCGGACTTGGCGGCGTTCCACCTGATTGAGAACAAGCTGTGCGGGGATTGGGAGGGGCAGCCCAAGTGCCCGGAGCGCGAGTCGGAAATGTACGAGGAGTACGCACGGCAGCGTCCACAGTCTCCTAAGGCGCCCGAGGCACTGCATAACGCAGCGTGGCGGCAGGCGGCGCTGATCCAAATTTACAAAGGGCAGAACAATTCGGAGCATGCCGAAAGGGCGAAGCAAAAGGCTACTTCGCTGGCCCAGCGAATTTTGGCACAGTACGCGTCAACTGACTGGGCAGCGCGGGCGCAACGGCTGCTCTTTTTGGTTGAGCAGAACGTACCCATCTATGGGAATGTAGAAGAGTGACGCCATGATGCGGCACAATCCTGCGCGCACCCGTTGATTAGGGAGAGATTCGATCGACTATCTGCTTTCCATCCTGCTGGGAATCATCGAAGGGTTAACCGAGTTCCTGCCCGTCAGCTCCACCGCCCATTTGCGCATTGCCGAAGCCCTGTTCGGAATCAATCTCGCCGACGGGTATTGGAAGATGTACACCATCGTGATCCAGTTGGGCGCGATCCTATGCCTGCCGGTGTACTTTCGCGAACGGATCCAAAGGTTCGCGAGCACATTTCCGCACGGCGAGGGCGGCGACCGAACAATGCTGGAGCATCCGCTTTCGCTGACGCTGATTGCCTTCGTGTTCACTGCTGTGCCCAGCCTGCTGCTGGTGAAGGTCATCGGGAAACATCTGGAGAGTCTTTCGGTGATGGGCGCGGCGCTGGTGATCGGCGGCGTTGTGATGTGGGTGGTGGACAAGCTGTTCGCGCGGCCCCGCACTCGGGCCATGGACGATATGTCGCTGTGGCAGGCCATATGGATCGGCGTCTGCCAGGCGCTCTCAGCCGTGTTCCCAGGGCTGTCGCGGTCGATGGCGACCATCGCGGCCGGGCAGGTGGCAGGAATGTCGCGTGCGGCGGCGCTGGAGTTTTCGTTTTTCGTTTCGATGCCCACCATGGTCGCGGCCACGGGATACGACCTGTACAAGACTTTAAGGCCTGGCGCAGAGAATCCGCTCGGCGCCATGCATATTGACGCGCACGGATGGGTGTTGCTGGCGATCGGGTTCGCGGTGTCCTTCGCGGTGGCGTACGGGTCGGTCGCCTGGTTCATGAATTGGGTGCGGCGCCGCGGTTTCGTGCCGTTTGCCGTGTATCGCATCGTGGTGGGAATGGCGGTGCTGGCGTGGGCGTGGGGCGGCGCATAGCCGCCACCCAGCAGCCAAAGGGAACTAGTTTGATTCCCCGCCTCTTTCCGGCCGCGGAACCCGCCGTCCTGACGCGGCTTTTCTGGCATAATCGATTCGCTCTGGTGTCCTCGCGCATTGCGGGCAGGCGCACGGCCCGAGACGGCCGTGTAAGGTGGCGTCTGCTTTAGTGCGAATACGCCTGCATGAAGGGTTTCACCCGCGCAGTCATGCCAACCGGTAACCGGCGGCTGAACGAGCTGATCGGGTTCCTGATCTTCATCGCGGCCATCTTCCTTGCGCTCGCGCTAGTCTCCTATTCCCCACTGGATCCCTCGCTCAACACCGCAGGAGCGGGCCCGGGATCGCGTCCGGCACGCAATTGGGTAGGACTGACGGGCGCGCTCGTCAGCGACCTGCTGCTGCAGTCGCTCGGCATTTCGGCGTTTCTAGTTCCGGTGATGCTGGTTTTTCTGGCGACGCGCTGGTTCCGCTCGCGCGCGGTGAGTTCGCCTGTAGCCAAGACTCTGGGCGCGTGGATGCTCCTGGTGTTTCTGCCGGGCATGATGGGATTGCTGCCCGGGAACTTGCGCTGGCTCGACGCCATTGCGATCGAGGGACTGCTGGGCAGGATTGTCGGGGACGCACTCATTCACTACTTCAATCTAGTCGGCGCCTATATCATTTGCGCCGCTGTAATCGCGGTGGGACTGTATCTGTCGACGGCATTCTCCTTCGGCGCCCTGCACCTGTGGAGCCAGACCCATTGCGCCTTTGCATATGCCCTGTGGAACCGGCTGCAGGACTGGCGCATCGCGCGCGCCAAAGCCCGCGCCCAACAGGAACTGGAACGTAGGCGCGCACAGCGGCCACCGGTGACGGCGGAATTGATCCCCGCCAAGCCTCCGGCTGAAGCGAAGGCGCAAGCCGATGCCGCTGCTTCAGTTCCCCTTGAGCCGGTCGGAATGCCAACGGCAAGCGCGCCCGCCGTCTCCCAGCGCGCCGACAGCGCCCGAAAACCCAAGACCACCATGCCCAGAATTGCTGGCGGCTACAAGCTGCCCTCAAGCGCCCTGCTGCACCGGCCGGACGAGCAGCGCGGCGTCAACGAAGATGAGCTCAAGACGCTGGCGCAGGTGCTGATGGAGAAGTGCGCCGAGTTCGACGTGCACGGACAGGTGACGCAAATCAACCCCGGGCCGGTGGTGACGACCTTCGAATACAAACCGGAAGCCGGCATCAAATACAGCCGTATCGCCGGGCTGACCGAAGACCTCTGCCTGGGCCTCAGGGCGGAGAGCATCCTGATCGAGCGCATGGCGGGCAAAGCCACCGTGGGCATTCAGGTACCCAACCGGGAGCGCGAGACCATCTGGCTGCGGGAGATCATCGAGGCGCAGGAGTTCGCGGCATCGAAATCGAAGCTTACGCTGGCCATGGGCAAAGACATTAACGGGCGCATCGTGACGGCGGAGCTGGCGTCGATGCCGCACCTGCTGATCGCCGGCTCGACCGGAACAGGCAAGAGCGTGGCCATCAACGCCATGATCATGTCCATGCTCTACAAGGCCACCCCCGACGAGGTGCGCTTCATCCTCGTAGACCCGAAGCGGCTGGAGCTGGGCGTCTACGAGGGCGTGCCGCATCTTTATACGCCGATCATCACCGAGCCCAAATTGGCGGCCAATGCCTTGCGCAACGCGGTGCGAGAGATGGAGCGGCGCCTGAAGCTGCTGGCGGAGAAGGGCGTGCGCAATATCGAGCAGTACAACCGCGTGTTCAGCAAAGAAGACCCGTCCAGCCTCTTCGAAGACGAAGACAGTGACAACCGCCCGCTGCCACACATCGTGATTATCATCGACGAACTGGCGGACCTGATGATGCTCGACCAGGGCAACGTGGAAGAGTCCGTGACGCGGCTGGCGCAGATGGCGCGAGCAGTGGGCATCCACCTCATCCTGGCGACGCAGCGGCCGTCGGTGGACGTGATCACCGGGCTGATCAAAGCAAACTTCCCGGCCCGCATCTCGTTCCGCGTGGCTACCAAGGTTGACTCGCGCACCATCCTCGACGCCAACGGTGCGGAAGCGCTGTTGGGGCGCGGCGACCTGCTGTACTTGCCTTCAGGCTCGGCGCGCGTGCACCGTCTGCACGCACCACTGGTCACGGAAAAGGAGATCGCCGCCGTAGTCCAGTTTTGGCGGGAACAGGCGACCGCTCAATACGAAGAGAAATTCCTGCAGCCGCCGAAGGAAGAAAGAGAATACGGGGCCGGCGGCAGTGATGAAGGGGAGCTCGAGAGCGAGCACGACGAGCTGTACGAGGATGCCGTGCGGCTGGTAATCGAGTTCGGCAAGGCCTCCACTTCCCTGCTGCAACGCCGGCTGCGCATCGGCTACGGCCGCGCCGCGCACCTGATCGATCTGATGGAGCAGGACGGGATCGTGGGCAGCGCCGACGGTCCCAAGCCGCGAGAGGTGCTGAAGAAACCGGACTGGTTAAAGGAAGTCGAGGAGACACTGAGATAGCTCCCGGCCGCCACCTTTCCCGGCGTGCAGCCTGGCTGTTGGCATTTGACTCCTGGCTTCCCTGCTTTCTTCTTTCGTCTCAGCTCCATTTCCGGACTTGGGTTGGCG
>DASYTX010000226.1:0-7289 GCA_036001865.1 Terriglobales bacterium | reverse complement strand
GCGCGTCGACCGCATCCCGCACATCTGGTGTCCGGGCTGCGGCATCGGCTCCACGGTCAACTGCTTCACCCGCGCCATGATCGACTCCAAGCTGGACCTGGACAAGCTGGTCATCGTCTCCGGCATCGGCTGCACCGGGCGCGTGGCCGGGTACGTCAAGCTGGATTCCTTCCACACCACCCACGGCCGCGCCATCCCTTTCGCCACCGGACTGAAGCTGGCCAACCCTAAGCTGAACGTGGTGGTGTACTCGGGTGACGGCGACTTGTCCGCTATCGGCGGAAACCATCTCATCCATGCCGCCCGGCGCAACATCGACTTGAAGGTCATCTGCGTGAACAACCTGATCTACGGCATGACCGGCGGGCAGTCGGCGCCCACCACGCCGGAGACCTCCATCACCTCGACCGCGCCCTACGGCACTTTTGAACCCCCCTTCAACCTGCCTCAGTTGGTCGACGCCGCCGGCGCTGTGTACGTGGCACGCTGGACCACGTTCCACGTCCGCCAGCTTGCCCGTTCCATGGGGGAAATCTTCTCGAAGAGGGGTTTCTGTTTCATCGAGATCATCTCGCCCTGCCCCACCCTCTACCAGCGGCGCAACAAGCTGGGCGATGGCCTGGACGCGATGAAATATTACAAACAGGCCAGCAAGATCAAGAACGGCGTCGCCACCAGCGAGGTCGGCCTGACCAAGACGGGGGAGATCATCGTGGGCAAGTTTGTCGACCGCGAACGCGCTCACTACGGCGATTTGGCGCGCGCGCAGTTCGTCTCCTCCCTGGGCGCGGACTATGTTGAGACGGAGGAACTGGTATGCAGCTGACTGAGATTCGTATCGCAGGCTTCGGCGGACAGGGCGTGATCCTTTCGGCCATCGTCATCGGCAAGGCGGCCTCGGTGTTCCAGGGCGGCTTCGCCACCATGACCCAGAATTTCGGGCCGGAGGCGCGCGGCGGCGCCTGCAGCGCCCAGGTCATTTTGTCGGATGTCCCCGTGCTTTATCCATATGTCACCCGGCCTGACATATTGGTGGTGATGTCGCAGGAGGCCTACTCGAAATTTTCGCCGGAACTGAAAGACGACGGCATTCTGATCGTTGAGGAAGACCTGGTCCGCGTCTCGGAGTTGAAACCCGCAACCCGTGTCTTCAGTGTGCCCGCTACTCGCCTGGCGGAAGAGCTGGGGAAGCGCATGGTGCTCAATATCGTGATGGTCGGCTTCTTTGCCGCCGTCACCGGTTTGGTGGCGCCGCAAGCCTTGCGCAAGGCGGTCGCGGACTCGGTCCCGCCAGCCTTTCAGGAGCTGAACCTGAAGGCCTTCGACAAAGGTTTCGAGTACGGGATTGAAAACCTGAAGACGCTGGAAGAGATTGCCCAGCCCGTCATGCCGTACTACGACGGCGTGGCCTAATTACCTCAGCATTCAACTGGCGATTGAAAAAACCGGCAGGCTTTTGGCCGGCAGACACCTTTCCTCAATCCGCGCTGGCCGCCCTCAACCCTCCGGGCTTTTGCTGGAGGTGCCGCAGTTCCTTGCCTATGTAGATTTGGCGCGGACGCGCGATTTTCTGCTCCGGATCTTCCAGCATCTCCTGCCACTGCGCCAGCCAACCAACCACTCGGGGGATGGCGAAGAGCACGGTGAACATCTCCGGCCGGAAGCCCATGGCCTGGTAGATGATTCCCGAATAGAAGTCCACGTTGGGATAGAGCTTGCGCTTGATGAAGTATTCGTCCTGCAGCGCGATGCGCTCCAATTCCAGCGCGATGTCCAGCGCCGGGTTCCGCCCCGTGACCCGGAACACCTCTTCGGCGGTGCGCTTGATGATGCGCGCCCGCGGGTCGTAGTTCTTGTACACGCGATGGCCGAAGCCCATCAGCCGGCCGTGCCCGTCTTTGATGCGCTTGATGTACTCCGGCACGCGGTCCACCGAGCCAATCTGCGCCAGCATGACCAGAACTTCTTCATTGGCCCCGCCGTGCAGGGGCCCGGAGAGCGCCGCGCAGGCCGCCGCCGTGGCCACGTAGGGATCGGCCTGCGAGCTGCCGGTCGAGCGCATCACGCTGGTGGAGGCGTTCTGCTCGTGGTCGGCGTGCAGTATGAACAACACGTCGAGCGCCCGCGCCAGCACCGGGTTGGACTGGTACTTGGGCTCGGTACGCCTCCACAGCATGTGCATGAAGTTTTCGGTGTAGCTCAGGTCGTTCTCGGGGTAGGCGTAGGGCAATCCCAGGCTGTGACGGTAAGCATAGGCAGCGATGGAGGGCATCTTGGCTACCAGCCGCAGGATCTGCAGCCGGCGGTTGGCTGCGTCCTTGATGTTGCGCGCCTCCGGATAGAAGGTCGAAAGCGCCGCCACGGTGCTGGTCAGGATGCCCATGGGATGGGCGTCATGGTGAAACCCATCGATGAATTTTTTGGCGTTCTCGTGCACCAGCATGTGTTCGGTCACCTGCTTGACCCAATCCTTCAGCTCCGCATCTGTGGGCAGCTCGCCATTCAGCAGGAGATAGGCAACCTCCAGGAACGTGCAGTTCTCCGCCAGCTCCTCAATGGGATAACCGCGATAGCGCAGGATCCCACGGTCGCCATCAATAAAGGTGATGGCGCTCTTGCACGACACCGTGTTCATATACGCCGGGTCGTAGCTCATCATCCCGAAGTCGTCGGGAGAGGTCTTGATCTGCCGCAGGTCCATGGCCCGCAGATGGCCATGTACCAAGGGGGACTCATAGCTGGCATTGGTGCGGTTGTCAGTGATGGTAACGGTATCTTTCGCCATGACTCCTCTCCTGTGACCCGCTTTCCGACCTGCTGCCGAGGCTCGGCCGGCCCGCAGCTTCCATCACATCCTGTGGGCGTGCACACTTTCAGGGCAGTGACAGCCGTCACAAACCGACGTGCGCTTTTGCCGAACCGCGCAGCTTATCACGACTGCCGCCCGCCTGCGACTAGGGCGTCTGCTTGCGCCGCCGCCTGCCCGGCAGCCCCGCCGGATTCTCGTGGGTACGCTCCTGGAAGCCGCCTTTCAGGCCGCTGGCCAGCGACACGGCCGCTTCTCCGTACTTCTCCCGCAGGCGGTCGGCGGCGGTGAGCGCCTGCATCCACCTGCGGTGGCGCTCGCCCTCCAGCAGGCCAATCTGCCCTTCCGCGGGCAAGAAGGAGGACGTGTGCACCCCCAGCAGCCGCACCGCCCTGCCGTCCCAATTCTTCTCCAGCAGCCCCCGCACCTGCTCGAAAATTTCTGTGTCCACCTGGGTCACGCGCACCAGGGTGTGTGCGCGGGTGATGGTGGAGAAATCTGCGTAACGCAGCTTTAATTGGACCGTACGGGCGTGCAGGCCGTGCTCCCGCAGCCGCCGTCCGACCATCTCCGACAGCCGCGCCAGCGTGGCTTCCAGTTGCCCGCGGTCAGCGGTGTCGCTACTGAACGTATGCTCGTGGCTGATGGACTTGGGGTCGGTGTCCTCTCCCACCTCGCTGTCAAACCAACCGCCCGCATCGAGGCCCTTGGCCTTTCCCGCCAGTGCCAACCCCCATTTGCCGAAGCGCTCTTCCAGAAACGCTTCGTCGAGCTTGGCAAGATCGCTGACCTTGTGGATGCCAAGCTCATGCAGGTCTTTTTCCATGACCTTGCCCACGCCGGGAATCTTGCGCACATCGAGCGGCGCCAGGAAGCGCGCCTCCTGCCCGGGCAGCACCCAGAAGACGCCGTTCGGCTTGGCCTGCTCGGACGACACTTTCGCCACCAGCCGCGAGGTTGCGATTCCGACCGAGCAGTTCAGGCTGGTTTCCGCCTTGATGGCCTGGTGAAGCGTGTGGGCGGCGCGCAGCGGCGGCCCGTGCAGGCGTTCGGTTCCGCTCATGTCGAGATAGGCTTCGTCAATCGATGCCATCTCGACTTGGGGTGAGAAGCGCTTCAGGACGGTATAGACCTTCTCCGAACAATCGCGATAGCGCTCCGGGTGTCCGTCGAGGAAGATGGCGTGGGGGCAAAGGCGCGCCGCGGTGCGCAGTGGCATGGCGGAATGAACGCCGAACTTGCGCGCCTCGTAGGACGCCGCCGCCACCACGCCACGCTGGTTCGGCCGCCCGCCCACCACTACCGCCTTGCCCTTCAGCGATGGCTCAAACAGCTCTTCTACCGAGACGAAGAACGCGTCCATGTCCACATGGAAGATCGTCTTGGCCGGAGCGTCGGACATGCAGGAACTATCAGCGATTGTAGGCCAGGACGGCCGCACCATAACTCAGCAAGCGCCGCTCTCAGGCCAGCAAGCGCAAGAAATCGTTCCACGGCGTGGCCAGCAGCGTCTCCGTGCTGGAGTGGCCATAGGCGCGGATGATCATGGCCGCCTTCTCGATCTGCTTGGCATCGTCCGCTTCCACGATGTCCACCACGTCGAAGCGGCCGAGCGTCGCGAAGCTGGCCTTCCAGGTCACGCCCCGGCACTCCTTCTTTATCTTGCTCGAGACCGCTTCAGCCAGTTTGCGAAAGTCCTTGGGATCGCGAAACGCCTCCGGAGAAAACCGGCTGAGGATCACGTAGGTCGCCATCTGCCACCTCCAGAACTTTGGGGCACTATGGTAAGGACAGCGGTGACCTTGGGCAAGCGCCGACGACCGAAGACCGACGGCTATCCCTTGATCACCGCCATTGGCTCCAGCCGCGCCACTTTTTTGCCAATGCCGGCGCGCGCCACCACCTCGACGACTTGCGACACGTCCTTGTACGCTTGCGGCGCTTCTTCGGCCAGGCCGCTCATGGAGCCGGCGCGTATCACGATGCCTCGCGCCTGCAATTCCTGCTTCAGCCGCTCGCCGCGTACGGTCTTCTTGGCCTTGGCACGGCTCATCACCCGCCCCGCTCCGTGGCAGGTGGAGCCGAATGTCTGCTCCATGGAGCCGGGCGTGCCGATCAGTACGTAGGACGCCGTGCCCATCGATCCCGGGATCAGCACGGGCTGGCCCAGGTCGCGCAGATCGTCCGAAAGTCCCGGCGATCCCGGCCCGAACGCGCGCGTTGCCCCTTTGCGGTGGACGCACACCCGCGTCTCCTTGCCGTTCACGTCGTGTTCTTCCACCTTGGCCATGTTGTGTGCGATGTCGTAGACCTGGTGCAGGTCCCATTTCTGCACCTTCCCGGCGAGGACCTGTTCGAACGACCGTCGGATGTTGTGCGCCAGCACCTGCCGGTTGGCGAAGGCGAAGTTGGCCGAGCAGGCCATGCCGCGGAAGTACTCCTGGCCTTCCTTCGATTCAAACGGCGCGCACACCAATTCGCGGTCGGGCAGCTCGATCCCGTAGTCGCGCACCGTCTTCTGGAAGCGCGCAACATAGTCCTCACAAACCTGGTGCCCGAAGCCGCGCGAGCCGCAGTGGATCTGCACGACCACCTGGCCAGGAAACAGCCCGAGCCGCTCGGCGGCATTGCTGTCGTAGATCTGCGTCACCTTGTCGACTTCGATGAAGTGGTTCCCTGCGCCCAGGGTACCGATCTGGTCGTGTCCACGCTGTTTGGCGCGATCAGACACATAGGCCGGGTCGGCTCCAGGGATCGTGCCGAACTCCTCGGTGTGGTCAAGATCCTCCTGACGCGCGTAACCACGCCTCTTTGCCCAGCGCGCGCCTTCCGTCAGCACCTCGTCCAGTTCCGCTCCCTTCAGCTTGATCTCACCGTGCACGCCCACCCCGCTGGGACAGTTGTGGTAGAGGGCCGTCGCCAGATCCTCCAGGAACGGGCTCACCTCCTCGACGGTGCCGCCCGAGGCCAGCAGCCGCACGCCGCAGTTGATGTCGTAGCCCACGCCGCCAGGCGAGATGATCCCGTCGGGCAGCTTGGTCGCCACTACGCCGCCAATAGGGAAACCATAGCCCTGGTGAATGTCGGGCATGGCGATGGCGTACTTGACGATCCCGGGCAGCGTGGCCGTGTTTACAAGTTGCTCCAGCGAGCGGTCCTGCAGCGCGTCCTCCAGCAAACCTTCTTCGGCGTAAAGACGCGCGGGTGCGCGCATGTCGGCGCGAAAGCTGCGCGGGATTTCCCACACGTTTTCGTTAATTTGCTTCAGGTCGCTCTTGGAAATCATGTGACAACTCACAGCTACTAGCTGCTAGCCACTAGCTACTAGCCGAGCACTAGACGCTAGGAGCTAGTAGCTAGAAGCTAGCGGTAGCTACTACACATCCACCACTACTGTGGCGTGCCACCCGCCACGATCCTTCTTCACCTCGAGCCCATGAAACGTCACCGCCTTGATCAGCTTCTCTCTGTCGCTCCCCGGACGTCCGTGCACGCGCGCCCGCAGGTGTGTGTCAGAAATCTCCAGCACCTCGAAACGGTTGTAGGTCTCCTTATGTACCTCCTGGAGATACAGCAGCTCGTTGAGCCAGTTCACCAGTAGGGTTTCGCGGTCCACGCCTTCGACCGAGACCTCGCGTGTGACCGTGGGCTTTGCCCTGGCGCGCGTTCCCTGCATGGCGAACATCGCCCGCGCCGCATTGACGAACAGTTGCTTCAGGTCCGCGCCTTGGATACGAAAGGCGCGGTCGGCGGTGTGCTCTATTTCCTGGAAGCTCGGCGGCATGACAGGGGCAGCGGCTCGACTTACAGCATACGCCCCTGCTGCTCAGGCAGCTTGTGTCGGACGACCGCCGCTGCCGCGTGTACTCGAAGCACGCTCCAGCAGTTCCCGCACTTCATCGTCGCTGGTCTGGGCGAAGTCTTCGTACCACTGACTGATGGCGTAAAACGGCTCTGGGCAGGCCAGACAGACTACCTCGTCGGCCTCCTGCGCCAGCTCCTCGCATGCCGATGCCGGAGCCACCGGAGTTGCCACGACTATGCGCTCCGGCTGCTGCTGGCGCAGGGCACGCACCGCCGCCAGCATGGTGGAGCCGGTGGCGATGCCGTCATCCACCAGGATGACCGTGCGCCCGCGGACCTCCGGCGCCGGACGGCCGCCGCGATATGCCTGCTCGCGCCGCTCCAGCTCGCGCTGCTCGGCGGCGGCAATGTTCTCGATCACCTCTTCGCTCACGGGCAGCACCTGCAAGACCTCTTCGTTCAGAACCCTTATGCCTCCCGAGGCGATCGCTCCCAGTGCCAGCTCCCACTGCCCAGGTACTCCCAGCTTACGCACCAGGAAAACATCCAACTGGGCATTGAGCGCCCGTGCCACCTCAAAGCCGACGACCACGCCTCCACGCGGCAGCGCCAACACCAACACGCCCGGCTGGTTAGCGTAGTGTTTCAGCTTGGCCGCCAACTCCCGCCCTGCGTGCGT
>DASYTX010000225.1:0-18944 GCA_036001865.1 Terriglobales bacterium | reverse complement strand
CAGAAGTGGGGACTGTTTTTCGCGCGCGACATTCGCCGCAACAATGAGTATGCCTACTATCCGCACATCTCCAGCAATCGCCACGGATTCCTGAGCCAGGAGACCACGGCGGAGGGCCTGGAGAATATTTCCCCCGGGCGCAACATACAGTTCGTGCCCTACGCCTCGTTCCGGGCGTTCCGAGCGGTGGATGAGCGTCCTGGCGGCGTGCCGCGGTTCACTGGCAAGCGCGCCGAGCCGAACGTGGGGCTGGATTCGAAGATCGTCATCCGCGACGCGCTGGTGCTGGACGCAACCATCAACCCCGATTTCGCGCAGGTGGAATCCGACGCCCCCCAGACCGTGGTCAACCAGCGCTTCGAGGTGTTCTTTCCCGAGAAGCGCCCGTTTTTCCTGGAAAACGCCAGCTACTTCAGCACGCCCATCGACCTGCTGTTCACACGTCGCATCGCCGACCCGCTCTACGGAGTGCGGCTGACCGGTAAGCTGGGGCCATGGGCGATCGGCGCGCTGCTGGCCAATGACCAGTCGCCCGGCAAGACGGTGCTGGAGACCGACCCACTCAGCGGCAGAAGCGCTTACTTCGGGGTGCTGCGCATCAAGCGCGACGTGGGGAAAGAATCGTCGGTAGGAATCATCTACACCGACCGCGAACTCGACACCGAGCCCAACACACTGTGTACCGACCTGAGGCGCTGCACGGTGGCGTCGAACCGGGTGGGCGGGATCGACACCCGGATCAAATTCAGCCCTACGTGGTTCATGACAGCGCAGGCGCTGGCCAGCTATACGCGCTACTTCGACGGCGTACGAGAGGCGGGGCCGTCCTACCAGCTCTACCTGCAGCACAGCTCGCGCAAGCTCGAATACAACATTCTCTACAACGACACGGCGCCGGGATTCGAGACCGAGACGGGATTCTTCCGACGGCCGGACATCCGGCGCATCAGCCAGTTCACCCAGTACCGCTTCCGGCGCGAGGGCAAGGCCCTGCAGTGGCACGGACCCAGCTTGTTCGGAATGGGCAATTGGGACCACACGGGGCGGCGGCTGGAATACCTGGGCGAGGTGACCTATCGCTGGATTTTAAACCGGCAGACAGATTTTGGCGTGGTGGCGTGGGCAGGCGAGGACCACTTGCGACAGTCGGATTTCGACGCCCTTCCAGTCGAGGGCCACAGCTATCCGCGACACGGGCGCGGGTTCTGGTTCAACAGCGGCTACTTCAAGCCGGTGCGGGTGTGGGTGGAATCGTTCTGGGGACGTGCCATCAACTTCGATCCTGCCAGCGGGCCACCGGTGACGGCTTATCACCACGACGGGCGTGCGGGTGTGACGCTGCGTCCGGTGCGAGGATTGACGTTAGAGAATTCCTACATCTACCTGCGGCTGCGTGATTTCACCACGGGCCGCAACATCTTCAACGACCACATCATTCGCTCCAAGTGGAACTACCAGTTCACGCGACACCTCTCCGTGCGCCTCATCGGGCAGTACAACGCCACCATCCGCAACGAAACTCTGAGCGCGCTGGAACCAGCCAAGCGCTTCACGGGAGACTTCCTGTTCACCTACCTGCCCCATCCGGGGACGGCGGTGTACGTCGGCTACAGCAGCGGGCTGCAGAATTACTTTCCCGGACTGGATCGCCACGGTGACGGGAGCTTGAAGCGCACGCGCAACAGCTTCATCAATGATGGCCGGCAGGTGTTCGTGAAGGTCTCCTACCTGTTTCGCTTCTGATCGGGAGCCGGAAAAGTGTATACCTAGGAGCACGCAAGCCACACCGGAGCGCCTTGAAGTGTTGAAGAAAACTTTGCTGGTGTTGATCGCCGTCCTTGTCCTTGCACAAGCCTACCGGCCGGAAAAGACCAACCCTCCGGTGGATCCCACCAGGAGCTACCATGCACATCTGCAGGTCAGCCCTGAAGTGGCGCGTGTGTTTGAGCGGTCCTGCAAAGACTGCCATTCGCACGAAACGGCCTGGCCATGGTACAGCCAGGTGGCGCCGGTATCGTGGATGATTGCCAGCGACGTGCGCGAAGCCCGCAAGCACATGAACTTATCCGAATGGGGCAGCTACAGCCCCAAGAAAGCGCGCGGCGTGCTGGCCGAGATCTGCGAGGTCATGGAGGGAGACGAGATGCCGCTGTGGTCCTACCGCATCATGCATTCCGGCACCCGTCTGAACGAAAGCGAGCGCAAGATGGTATGCGCGTGGGCAGAGAGCCAGAGAGCGGTGATTGAGTCCCGTTTGGGCACTGAGAATGTCCCTGCGGAATCCCACTCTACAGAGACCCATGAATAGTTCCCTCCCAGGCGGCAGCCCTCCAACTAGAATCGCAATATGGCAGTCTCCGCGCGTTCCTTCGCCAAGATAAATATCGGCCTGAAGATTGGCCCGCGGCGAGAAGACGGCTTCCACGAGCTGCGCACCGTGTACCAGAGCATTGCGCTACATGACACGATCCGCGTGGAGGTCGGACGCGGCACGGGGATCGAGGTCCGCTCGAAGGACGCGCGGGTCCCGTAAGACGGTTCCAACACCTGCTATCGCATGGCCGAGCGTGTGATGAAATCGGTGCGGGCGCGGGGGCGGGTGGTCATCACCATAGCGAAGAGTGTGCCGGTACAGGGCGGGATGGGGGGAGCATCGTCGAACGCAGTGTCGACCCTGCTGGCGTTGGAGCGGGCGCTGAAGGTGCAAGTGCCGCCCGAGGACCGGCTGCGCATGGCGGCGGAGGTGGGCTCGGACCTACCGTTGTTCCTGGTGGGTGGCACGGTGCTGGGCGTGGGACGCGGCGAAGAAGTGTATCCTCTGCCGGACCTGCCGCCACTGGACTGCGTGGTGGCCACCTCGGACGTCGGCATCTCGACGCCTGAGGCTTTCACGGCCTGGGACGAGCAGTTCGGGGACATGAATGGGAGTGCACGCGGGGCAGCCGGCTCGAAATTGACGGGCAGTGACGGCTCCCATACAATAGAAATGTTCAGCCAGCGGCTATTTGCCTGGCTGAGTGGTACTTCCACCGGTGTTCCTGCCCGCGGTGGCGGGGACCGGGCCGAGGCATTGCTTCTCGACCTTGTCCGTGCCGGGATTGAGAATGACTTCGAACGCGTAGTCTTTCCCCAGCATCCGGAATTGCGCGAGATTAAGCGGGCCTTGGAGCGCGAAGGTGCGCGTTATGCGTCTTTGTCGGGGTCGGGATCGGCGGTTTATGGACTGTTTGATTCCCAGCAGGCGGCGACCAACGCCGCTACGCGCCTGAAGGTTGCGGGCATAGCGGCCCAAGCCACGAAGACGTTGACGCGGAAAGAGTACTGGAAGCGGATATTTGTCTGAGTTTCTTGTTTCTCGTTGTTCGTTTCCCGATAGAAGCCAGCTTGGTGAGGTTGCTTTTGGGAAACCAGAAACGCTTCTGGGCGGTCGACTAACGGTAGGTCAAGTGCCTTTGGAGCACTTTGTCTAGGTTCGAATCCTAGCCGCCCAGCCAGGAATTCAGTTCTCAGTACTCGGTACTCAGTACTCAGTACTCAGTACTCAGTGAAGCCCGGTAGATTGGGGCAGTTTGCAGGCCCAACGAGATAGGAGCTAGAAGCTGTTTTCATGCACCAGGCACGCAAGGCGAGCGAACTGCGGGGCAGCGCGGCCAGTCCCGTGACGGAGGACGCGATGGCGACCACTGTGGCACCGGCGAGCGAGAGGAAGCAGTCCGTACAGACGAAGACGGAACGCAAGCCGCAGCGCGGGCGGCCGGACGACAAGTTCAAGATCCTGTCGGGTACAGCAAATCCGGCGCTGGCCGATGAGATCTGCGCGTTCCTGGGCATGCCACGTACCCAGACCCACGTGTCTCGCTTCTCCGATGGTGAAGTGTACGTCCAGGTGCTGGAGAACGTGCGCGGCGCGGATGTGTTCGTGGTGCAGCCCACCTGCCATCCGGTGGACCTGCACCTGATGGAACTGTTGCTGATGATCGATGCGCTAAAGCGGGCGTCGGCGCGGCGCATCACCCCGGTGATTCCCTACTTCGGCTATGCGCGTCAGGACCGCAAGGACAAGCCGCGCTCGCCGATCTCCTCGAAGCTGGTGGCTGACCTGCTGACTACGGCAGGCGCCGACCGGGCGCTGATCGTGGACCTGCACGCGCCGCAGATCCAGGGGTTCTTCAACATCCCGGTGGACCACCTGTTCGCGTCTCCGGTGCTGGTGGACTACTTCCGCAAGCTGACGCTGCCGGACCTGACCGTGGTTTCGCCCGACGCGGGCGGGGTGGAGCGGGCGCGCTTCTTCGCCAAGAAGATCAACTCGGCCCTGGCCATCGTGGACAAGCGCCGGGTGGAGATGGACGTGACCGAGGTGATGCACGTGATCGGTGACGTACGCGGGCGGACGGCACTGATCCTCGACGACATCATCGACACCGCGGGCACGTTGTGCAAGACCGCGGACGCGCTGCAGAAGGCTGGGGCGCGCGCCGTATTTGCCTGCGCCACCCACCCCGTGCTCTCGGGATCGGCGGTGGAGCGGCTGGCGAAGTCCAGCATCCAGCAAGTGGTGGTTACCAACACCATCCCGCTGTCGGAAGCGGCGCGTAGCGAGCCCAAGATCAAGGTGCTGTCACTGGCCGGGCTGATCGCCCGCGCCATCCAATCGATCCACGAGGAGACGTCGGTCAGCACCCTGTTCAGTTAAGGAAGATGGAAGGGACCTAAACATTATGGCAACGGCAACAACAACAGCAGTGGAGGCAGTAAGCGCGGAGGTGCGCGACGACGGGTCGCGGGGCAAGAATGAGGCGCGCCGCCTGCGGCGCGACGGCCGCATCCCCGCGGTGCTCTACGGGGCGCAGAAGCCGTCGGTGGCGATCGCGGTTGATCCCAAGCAGATCACCCGCATCCTGCACTCGGAGACAGGACATAACACGATCTTTGATCTCGAAGCAGGCGGGGAGCGCACCAAGGCGATGATCGTGGATTGGCAGTACGACCCGGTCAAGGGCGCTCTGCTGCATGTGGATGTCAAGCGCATCTCCTTCGACGAGCGCATTAAGGTGAAGGTCCCCATCCTGCTGGTGGGCGAAGCGCCTGGAGTGAAGCAGCAGAGCGGCATCCTGGAGCAGGTCTTGCGCGAGGTGGAGATTGAGTGTCTGCCGCAGGACATTCCGAGCCACCTCGACGTGGACGTAAGCGACTTGTGGTCGGGAAAGGTAATCCGCGTGGCCGACCTGCCGCACGCGGCCAAGCTGCGCTTCCTTACGGACGCGAACCAGACAGTGGCGCACATCGCGCACATCAAGGAGGAAGAGGTAGCAGCGCCGGTCGAAGTCGCTGCCGAAGCGGCTGTCCCTGCCGAGCCCGAAGTCATCAAGAAGGGCAAGCAGGAGACAGAAGAGGCCGAGGGCGCCGAAGGCAAGCCCGAGAAGCCCGAGAAAGGCGAGAAGAAAGAAAAGAAGTGAGGGTGTCGGGCGGAAGGGCGCGGGCGTCAGTTATTGAGAGCGGCGGCCGTGTCCGGGCAGGCGAGGGACCTGCAGCGTGAAGCTGATTGTGGGGCTCGGCAATCCGGGCATCGAATACGCCTTCACGCCGCACAACATGGGTTTCCTGGCGGTGGACCGCATCGCGGAGCAGCAGGGAGTGAAGATCACTAACCGCCGCTGCCGCGCGCTCACCGGGAAGGCCGTGATCGGAGAGCAAGAGGTCCTGCTGGCCAAACCGGAAACCTACATGAACCTTAGCGGCATGGCAGTGCGCGAGCTGGTGCGGGAGTATGAAGCCGAGCCGGCACGCGATTTGATCGTGATCTATGACGAGTTGGACTTGCCGCTGGGTACGGTGCGCATCCGCGAGCGCGGCAGCTCGGCGGGGCACAACGGCATGGAATCCATCATCGGGGCGCTGGGCACGAACGAGTTTGTGCGCATCCGCCTGGGGGTCGCTCCCGACCACCCGGTCAAGGACGGCGCGCGGTACGTGCTGTCGCAGTTCAAGCGCGCTCAGTACAAGTTGGTGGACCAGGTGCTGGATACGGCAGCGGGGGCGGTCAAGGTGATCCTGACGGAGGGCGTGGCCAAGGCCATGAGCCTGTACAACCGCAAGCCGGAACCGGCGGCGGAGGAAGAGAAGAAGACGTAAGGAGAGATTTGCTCTCGCGAACGCGGGAGGGAGAAGGAAACGAATGCAACGGACTTACGAACTGATGTTCATCGTGCGGCCGGACATACCGGACGACGAGTTGGACAAGCTGACATCTGGACTGGAGTCGCATGCCACGACTGCCGGGCTAACGGTGAAAAATGTGGAGCGCATGGGCCGGCGCCGGCTGGCGTACAACGTGCGCAAGTTCCAGGACGGCCTCTACGTGCTCTTTACGCTGGAAGGGCCGGGCAGCGGCATTGCCGAGCTGGAGCGCCGGTTGCGGGTCACCGAGCCGGTGATCAAGTACCTGACGGTGCGCATGGACGAGGAGCAGAAGCGCCTGGCCAAGGTGAAGAAGCTGCGCGAGATGAAGCGGCGTCCGGAGCCGGCACCCGAAGCCGGGACAGAGACGGCGGCAGCAACGGTCTAGGCAGAAAGTGCACCGCCGAGGGCGGCGGTGTTACACAAGCTTCTAGGAGAGTTATGGCTGACGAGGGCAAGGTAAAGGAAGTTGGAACACCAGCGCAGGCTGTGGCCGTTGAAGAGCCACCGCGGCCGGCAGCACCACCGATGCGGCGTCCAGGCGGACGTCCGGGGGGAGCGCCCCGCAGCGAAGGCGGTGGCCCGCGCAAGTTCTACCGCCGCAAGAAGGTGTGCAGGTTCTGCGTGGAGAAGATTGATTCCATCAACTACAAAGACGTGCGCCTGCTGCAGCAGTTCGTGGGGGAGCGCGGCAAGATCATCCCCCGCAGGCTGACAGGGGTGTGTACGCCGCATCAGCGGCGGCTGAGCACGGCCATCAAACAGGCGCGCAACATCGCCCTGCTGCCGTTTTCGGTGAGGCATTAGCTACTAGCCGCTAGCTTCTAGCTGGTAGCCAAAAGCTAGTAGCTGGCGAGGAGGCTTGGTGTCGCGGAGAAGCGCGGCATCGAAGGAGTCTCGACGGACATGGAAGTCATTCTCAAAGAAGACGTGCCCAAGCTGGGCTCGCGCGGCGACGTAGTGAAGGTGACCGACGGTTACGGGCGCAATTATCTGCTACCGCGCAAGCTGGCCATCGAGGCCACCCAAGCGAACAGAGCAGTCATTGACCAGATGAAGCAGGCGGCACTGCGCCGGTCGGCGCAGGAGAAGGGCGACGCCGACGTGCTGGCGCAGCAGTTCGCCGGCGTGATCCTCACCTTCTATCGCAAGACCGGCGAGAAGGAGCACCTTTTCGGCTCGGTCACTTCGGCCGACATCGCCGCCGCCTTGGAGCAGAAGGGGCTCAGTGTCGATCGCCGCAAGATCCAGCTCGAAGATCCCATCAAGTCGCTGGGCGAGTTCAAAGTGCCCATCAAGCTGCACCGCGATGTGACTACTTTGGTCAAAGTCGTGGTGGAGAAGGAACCGGCGGCCTAGGCCAGGACAAGATTCAGAGGGCGCAGAGGCCTCGCGGAGATCGTATGGGGAAGCCTGAGACCTTGCGGTCTTTGCCGTGGGCTTTGCGCCCTTGGGCTATTCATAATGTTCTCGGCAGACGCCAAGGACCATAGGTAACATCCGCTTGGTCAAGCGCTTATAAGCTCATCCCGAAGAACCACACCTATGTGGCGAATGCGACGCAGCTCGGGAAGCCGCTCGGGGAGCGGTTCACATTCCATAATCGGTGCTCACGGAAGCCCGCCTGAACCGTCCAAGACCATGGCAGAGCAACAGGTTAGCCCGGACGAGATGAGCTCGGCCGGAAGGCAGGTTCAGGAGAAAAAATGCCGGCCGAAGCGGTTATGCCTGTGACGGTTGGCGCCAGCGGTCCCAAGAACCTCCCCGCTCGGGGACAAATGGTGAGCCAGGCACTGGGCCGAGTCGACGATACGTCGCTGATACGCGAGGCGCAGCGTGGCAACCGCGTGGCGTTCGAGGAATTGGTACGACAGTACGACCGGGCGGTGCTGCGCCTGGCGCTCCACCTGACCGGCTCGGAGCAGGACGCGCAGGACATCTACCAGGAAGCGTTCCTGAAGGCCTACCGCAATGTGGGCAGCTTCCGTTTCGAGTGCTCCTTCTACACCTGGATCTACCGCATCGTGACTAACCTCTGCCTTGACCACCTGCGCAAGCGGCAGGTGCGCAAGGAAGACGCGGCAGTGTCGGTGGACGCCGAAGGCAATGAGTACAACATGATGGACCACGTCGCAGACGCGCGGCCCGGCGCCGATCCCGAGCGCGACCTGATGCGGCGGGAGCTGGGCTCGAAGATCGCCGCTGCCTTGGGCAAGCTGACGCCGCGTGAGCGCTTGGTTTTCGAGCTGAAGCACTATCAAGGATTGAAGTTGCGCACCATCGGCGAAGTGCTGAACACGACGGAAGAAACCGCCAAGAACACATTGGTCCGCGCCACGCAGAAGCTGCGGGTCGCGCTGGCGGAGATGCGCTGATGGGCGCAAGTGACAAGATTGTGGGTGAGTTATGAACTGCAACTGGGTTAAGGAAAACGTCACGCTCTATGTTTACGATGAGCTGGCCGACGATGCGCGGCACGAACTCGAGCGCCACCTGGAGCGTTGCGCCGATTGTACCGCCGAGCTGAAGGCGTCGCGCGAATTCCACCAGGCGATGTCGGTGGTGACGGTACCGGAGCCGACGCCCAACCTGCTGGCCGCATCGCGCATGCGCCTGCAAGAGGCGCTGGAGACGGCGGAGCAATCGCACGGCTGGGCGCGGTGGGCCTTTGACTTGTACGGCTGGATAAGCCAGATGAAGCTCTCACCGGCGCTGGTGGTGGTGCTGCTGATGTTTGGCTTTGGTGGTGGCGTGATGGCCACCTGGAAGGTGGCCTCCGACGGCCGCGGCGTTCCCGCAATTTCCAGCCAGCCCACCTCTGAGAATGCGGCCACGCAAGCCTCGATCGCCGGCATCCGCGCCATCACCCAGGAGCCGGGCAGCAAGCAGGTGGAGATCCAATACGACACAGTCCAGCCGCAGTCGGTCCAGGGCTCGCTCGACGATCCTCGCATCCAGCAACTGCTTCTTTATGCGGCACGCAACAACTACAACTCAGGCGTGCGCATGGATTCCATCGACCTGCTGACGCAGAACCCGGACGACCAGCGGGTGCGGGAGGCGCTGATGTATGCCCTGCGCTACGACAACAATCCCGGCGCGCGGCTGAAGGCGTTGGAAGGATTGCAGAGCTATGTGCGCCAGGACATCCGGGTGCGCAACGCGGTGCTGGAAGCGCTCATGAATGACGCCAACCCGGGAGTGCGCTCCACGGCCATCGGGCTATTGCGTCCGGTGCGGGCCGACTCCAGCGTGCGCCAGGCGCTGCAGTACCTGGCACGCGAGGAGAAGAGCGAATTTATCCGTTCGGAGTCGCGGCGGGTGCTGTCGGCGACACCCGATATTGATTAGTGACCTGGTTTGTAAAGGGGCAAGGCCCAGCCGAGGGCGGCTGACGAAGAGACATTGAAAGGAAGTTTAACGGATTGAAACGAATAATCAATCTCGGGGCAGTCCTGGCGCTGGCGACGCTATGGGTAATGCCGGTCGTGGCGCAGGAAGCCCGCATAACGCGGGAGGGCAACGCCTGGGTGCAGGTGGTTAGCGGCAGCGTGCCCGCAGCCAGGAACCTCAAGCTGTTCACCGACCGTGGTTCGGTGACAGTGCGAGGCGGCCAGCAGCAGAACATCACATACACGATCAGGAAAAAGGCCTACACCGACACGGAGAGGACGGCACAGCGGCAGTTCGAAGCTTTTACACTGCGGGCCGTGCAGCGAGGCGATGTAGTGATCCTGGAAGGCAGTTGTCCCGGTGGGGACGACTACCTGCGCCGCAAGCTCTCAGTGGACATCACCCTGGAGACGCCGCGCGAGCTGGCGATGGTGAAGCTGATCACCCAGGGGGGCAGCGTTTCAGCAACCAACATTGCGGGCAAGGTGATGGCGGAGACCGCGGGTGGGTCGATCACCATGAACGAAATCGGGGGCGGCGTCTATGCCCAGACCCACGGGGGCAGCATCGCCATCGGTGACGCCGCCGGTGACCTGAAGCTGGAGACAGCGGGCGGCGGCATCAGCATCCGTTCGGCCAGCGGGCAGGTGATGGCGCAAACCGCCGGTGGCAGCATCGATTTGGGGACCGCAGCGCAGGACGCAGTGCTGGAGACCGCCGGGGGCAGCATCCAGGTGAGGAAGTGCGGCGGCGAGCTGCGGGCCAGCACCGCTGGCGGCAGCGTGGAAATAGGTGAAGTCGGCGGCCCGGCGATCCTGGAGACGGCCGGCGGCAGCATCCGCCTGGCGGGCGCCACCGGAGTGGTGCGCGCTACCACATCGGGTGGCGGCATCCGCCTGCACCAGTTGGGGCGCGGCGCCATCGCCGAAACCGCGGCAGGTCCGGTGTTCGCCGAGTTTATCGCCCAGCGCAACAGCTTCACTGAGTCGGCCCTGGAGACCTCGGTCGGCGACATCGTGGTCTATCTTCCGTCCGACCTGGGGGTGACGGTGCGCGCTTTTATCGAGGCCGCTACAGGGCACAGCATTCGCTCGGATTTTCCGGAAGTGAGGATCACCAGCGAGGGCAGCGACTACGGACCGCGAGAGATCTACGGGCAGGGTGCCATCAATGGTGGCGGGCCACTGCTGAAGATTCGCACCACCTCCGGCAATATCGAATTGCGCCGGGGGAGAAAGTAGTAAAAGAGGGGTTGCTATGACGACGAGGGTCATGACGAGTTGCGTGGCGGTGGTGCTGCTGGCGGCCGCGGCCATGGCAGTGGAGATCACTGAGCCCGTGCCGTTTCCCGGCTCCCCTGGCTACGGGGAAGAAATGCCCTACGGCGGATCGTACCTGGGGGTGGACACGCAGGAGATCACGTCCGAGCGCAAGGCTGCGCTCAAGCTGCCGGAAGAGCGCGGGGTGGAGATTACGCTGGTGGACCGCGACGCTCCCGCCGGCAAGGCCGGGCTCAAGGAACATGACGTCATCTGGGAATTCAACGGCGTTCCGGTGGAAGGCGTGGAGCAACTGCGCCGGCTGATCCGTGAGACGCCCCCAGGCCGCGAGACCAGCATGGTGATCATGCGAAACGGCCAAGCAATGAACATCAAGGTACAGCTGGCCGCGCGCAAAGACTGGGCGCAGTTCAAGCCGCCGAAAATCAGGATCGCGCCCATGCCAGCCATTCCGGCCATGCCTGCCCTGCCGGCTTTCGAAGTGCTCCGCGCCTACTCGCGCGCCGGCATCACCGTGGAGAACCTCACGCCCCAGTTGGGAGAGTTCTTCGGAGTGAAGAACGGTGAGGGAGTGTTGGTACGCTCGGTGGAAAAAGGCAGCCCGGCGGAGGCCGCTGGGCTGAAGGCAGGCGACGTGATCATCCGTGTGGAAAATGAGCGCATTACTGATAGGAGCGACTGGCGCGCGGCCCTGCGCACTCGCCGTTCCGGTAAAGTCACGCTGAGCATCATCCGGGACAAGCGCGAGCAGACGCTTTCCATGACCCTGCCCGAGGCCAAGGACAGCGGCAAGATCGAAATCGAGATCCCCGACGTAGAGGTTGACCTTGAGGAGATCGAAGGCGCTGTCTATCGCCTGGAACCTCACCTCCAGCGCGCCACGCGACAAGCGCTGGTGCTCAGCGAAAAGCAGGTGCGCAAGGCCATGCAGGAGGCGGAAGCGGGCGTGCGCCAGCAGCTCCAGTGCCTGGAAAAGGAACTGAAAGACGCCCAGAAAGAGCTGGACAAGACGGTCGAGCAAGAACAGTAGCCCGCTGCGGCTGCCAACAGAAGGAGGGCGCGAGCGCCCTCCTTCTCTATTTCGGTCTGACCTCGATATCTCCTGCCGGCAGTGGCCTACCCCAGACTCAGGAAGTAGGGCTGCGGCGCTTCTTGGCGCGTGTGGCCGATCGGGCACCGACGAGGCCGGCGCCGAGCACGAGCACGGCTGCGCCCGCCCACGCCAAGGCGGGACCGGGTTTGTACCCGGGGTTGACCTCGCGCTTTTCAGCAGCGCCCTCGGGCTTCTGCTCGGGGTGGTTCTCGACGGCTTCGTTTCGCCCGGGATTACGAACCCTCGGCGAGCCTTCTTCCTGGGGCTGCGGGTTGTTGCCCATGATGGGCATTAACAGCGTCTTGAGAAAGGCCACCACCGCAAGCTGGTCCTCGTCGGACAGCGCCTCGAAGGCATCGCGCGACTCCGTTGCCTCGCCACCATGGAAGACGATAGTTTCGTAAATGGTATCGATATCGTTGCGATGCCCCCAGGGAGCGGAATTGCCAACATCCCATAACTTCGCCGTCAGGAATTGGTGATAGGGCGGGCGGAAGCTGGCGCCGGCTGCTCCTGGCCCGGTTCCATCCGTTCCAGGGGTCAGTGTGAGTGGCACATCATCGCAGAAGTGGTTGGTTACCGGGTCGTAGTCCCTGGTGGGGTCACAAAGGGTGTGGCGCTTGAGATCGGTGAAAGCAAACACCAGGTTCCCCCGCAGACCACTGGTCTTGCGCAAGTCAAAGCAGAATTTCTGGCTCTGGTCCCGGAAATCGCCGTCATTGTTTCTTGGATTGGGCTCGCAATAAACCGTGCTCTTGAGCCGCAGCGCCGGAACGTGGCAGCCCGTGCAACCAACCTTGGCAAACAGCTCCTCACCATGTGCCGCCTGGTGTGCCTGGGCCTCCGTCAGCTTGGCTCTGCGAGGCACCGGCAGCGCTGCCTGAAAGATGATGGCGGCGCTGATATCGCCAACCGTGAGTTCGTTGGCGACACCGTCCTGATCGGGATCCGGAACGGGGTCATTTAACTGTTCCAGCGCCTCTTCCGACTGCATACCAAGATGCCGGTTGAACGCGGTGATGGAAAAATGTCGAATCGATTTGTTCTGTCCCTTGCGGCCGAAGGGCCGGATCACCAGGTCGGGGCTGACCCCCTGCACTCCGCTGGTGTCAACCGTAGCGTTGGGATGAACTGTCAGGGTGCCGAACTTGACGCCCTTGGACTGCAACAGCACAGTCACATCACGGCCCAGCGCCACGGCCTCGGCAATGGCCTGCGCCTGGAGATTTTGCAGGTCGTCGCTCATTTCACGGCCGAGCAGTTCTATGGCCCCTGAACCAAACAGTCCCAGAGAGCCGCGTTCGTTGAAGGTGGGGGAAAAGCCGTCCGATACCGTAGGGGTAACGGGCCGGCACGGCCTGGGCGAGTTCGGAGAACCGAACAAGCTGCCCCTTAAAATCACCGCGGCTACAGGAATGCAATCCGCCGCCTGCTCGAAAAGATTGCCGTGGAAGCTGGCGGTACCGCCCACCGCCGGCTCGTTGTGACAGGAAGCGCACGAGTTCCCATCCGGACCAGACAAGATGGTGAACCGCGGAGCTTGCAGGGGATCGGGCGTGCGCGGGTCACCGATTCCATGATCGGCGACCGCGGCGGTGTTGGCGGGACGCCCGGCGCCGTCGCATTTGTTGAAGTTGGTTATGAAGAGTTGCCGCCCGAAATTGAAAATCTGCTGGAAAGTCAGCTTGCCGACGGCGATATCGGCCTGATTCATGTGGGGCGCGGTCAAGGCCGGGGTGTCGTTGATGCCGGGCGGGCATGCATTCTTTGCCTGAGCGTGAACGAGAGGGGAGGCTTGTAGTGTAATGAGCAAAAGAATTACTGCCACGCACCAGCCGCTGCGCAGAACTTCCTCACGTGGGACACAACAAGGAACATTTCGATTGCCGTAAGCACAGCAAGGTATAGCTGCGGTTAGCATAGAGGCCTCCTCCGGTGGGACCAGCCTTGGCCTTCAACCTTTTGGTTCGTCCGTCGGTCCGGCTCCCAACCAGTGCGGTATGACGAACACGCGCGCGAGAAAGGGCATGGGCGAGCGAAAGAGAAAAGAGCGCGCCTGGGTGGCCGAGAGCATATATAGGCACTGTCCAATGTCAACGGAAATAGTGGACTAGCCCCTTGGGCTTAGCCGGTTGGCTTAGGCTAATTTCGGAGACAGGACTGACAGCTTTGGCGGTCGGTGGCTGGATCTCGGCTACTTCCGGGTGCGCTGAAGCTGGCGGTAGGCTTCGCTCTTGGAAATTCCCAGCTCACGGGCGACCTCTTTGAGCGCCGCCTTCTCGTCCACTTCCTTCATGCGCATGACTTCCTCGACGCGGGCACGGACTGTCTTCTTCCCCGCCGCGGCAGGACGCTCACCCCCCTCCACCGCCTTGCCGATGAGCAGCGTGATCTCGCCTTTGATCGCGGCGCGGGCCCGGAGCTGCTCCAGAACTTCGTCGGCGCGGCCGCGCAGGAACTCCTCGTGCACCTTAGTGACTTCGCGCGCCACCACTACGTGGCGCGAGCCGCCGAGGACTTCGACGACGTCCTCCATGGTCTCCACAATGCGGTGCGGCCCCTCGTAATAGATCTGAGTGTGCCCAGCGGCACGGATGCGCTCCAGCTCGTTGCGCCGCTGGCCGCGCTTGGCGGGCAGGAACCCGCCGAACTGGAAGCCGTCGCTGGGCAGGCCGCTCCCGGCAAGTGCGGCAACAAACGCCGAAGCGCCAGGCACAGGGACGACTGGCACCTGGTGGCGGATGGCCAGCGTGATCAGCCGATATCCAGGGTCGGAGATAGCCGGCATGCCGGCGTCGGAGACCAAGGCGATGCGCGCGCCCTGCTCCAGGTCCAGCACTAGTTCGGCGGCGCGCGTCATCTCATTGTGTTCGTGATAGCTGATGGTGCGGGTTGGAATGCCATAGTGATTCAGGAGCTTCTGAGTCTGGCGCGTGTCCTCGCAGGCGATCAGGTCCACCTCCTTGAGCACCCGCAGGGCGCGCAGGGTGATGTCTTCAAGATTGCCGATGGGAGTGGCGACGAGATACAAGCAGCCGCCGCCTGTTGGGCGCCGCGCGGCCTTGGGACCCGCGGGCTGGCCGTCACGCTTCATTGAACAGGAAGTCTACCGCCAGGGCGGAGCCGGAGCAAACGCGGTCCTGCGGCGAGGAGCTGTCGTTCACCTGCTAGAATCGGGATGCGATTGTCAGGAGCGCGTGTGCCTCTTTACGAGTTCCAGTGCAGGAAGTGCCAGCACCGCTTTGAGCGCATTCAAAAATTTTCTGATGCCGACCCCAAATGTCCCCAGTGCGGCGGGAAAGTGGAGCGCCTGCTGCATGCTCCGGCAGTGCAGTTCAAGGGCTCCGGCTGGTACGTCACGGACTACGCGCGCGCCGGCGCCGGCAAAGCTGACAAATCCGAAGGTGAATCCGCGAGCACGGAATCAGCGGCCGAGAGTTCGGCGTCAAAAGCGCAAGAAAAGGCCGAGGCCGATTCCAAGCGTGGCTCCAAGTCCAAGCACGAGCAAAAGAAGCACGACAAGAGAAAATAGCCGTTTGCTAAAGATCCTTCGGCCTGGCCTAGCGCGAACTCTTGGCCCGCTTCGGCACCTTGGCGCCCTTGCGCCGCGCCTTGGACAATCCGATGGCGATGGCTTGCTTGCGGCTCTTCACCCGGCTGCCGTGCTTGCGCTGCTTGAAGTGACGCATCTCGGTGCGCACCTCCTGGCTGGCCTTCTTGCCGTACCTACGTCCACGCGATTTCCCGGCTCTTGATCTGCCCTGTGGCATTTTCCCTTCCTACAACTGAGACGCGTGCCCGCAGTCGCAGGTTGGCGGCCCCAGCAGCAGGCCGCGCCCGCAGCTGAATCTCGCACCCCGCGTCGCGAATCCAATGGCGGAGGAGTTTGGCAATGATCAAAGTGCGCCGAAGTGAGGAGCGCGGTCACGCCAACCATGGCTGGCTGGACACGTATCACACCTTTTCTTTTGATACCTATCACGATCCCAACCACATGGGCTTCCGCTCGCTGCGGGTGATCAACGAAGACCGCGTAGCGCCCGGTGTCGGCTTCCCCACCCACCCGCACCGCGACATGGAGATCATCACCTACGTGCTGGAGGGCGCGCTCGCGCACAAGGACTCGCTGGGGAACGGGTCGATCATCCGGCCGGGTGATGGACAGCGCATGTCGGCCGGCAGCGGCATTCGCCACAGCGAGTCCAATGCTTCCAAGACCGAGCCGGTGCACCTGCTGCAGATTTGGATCTTGCCGGAGAAGAAGGGCCTCGAGCCGGGATACGAGCAGAAGTCGTTCCCGCCGGAGGAGAAACGCGGGCGGCTGCGGCTGATCGCTGGCCGCGAGCCGAAGAACGGCGCAGTGAGAGTGCACCAGGATGTGGCGCTGTACGCGGCTGCTTTGGGCAAGGATGAGCAGGTGGAGCATCGGCTGGCGCCGGGACGGCACGCCTGGATCCAGGTGGCGCGCGGCGGGGTCAGCGTGAATGGAGTCGAGTTGAAGCAGGGTGATGGCGCGGCCGTCAGCGACGAGGAGCGGCTGGTGATCAAGGGGTGCGACGGGGATTCCGAGATCTTGCTGTTCGATTTGGCCTAAGGAACGGTTGGATCCGCTAATCCGCGGCTTGGGCAGCTCGCTCCTTAGCTTTCTGCGTGGCAGTGGCTTCCGTGAACCACAGCAGTTCGTTCAAGAACGACTGTGCGCGTTTCTCATAGGTGGGGTCGCGCGGGGTGCCGTCGGCGTCGAAGCTCTCCTGCACGCGGGAGACGGGCAGCGCCGCCGGAATAGGGAACGCGCCCATGCCGAGCGTCACCAGGCGCAGTTGCGCCAGGCAGTTCAGTCCACCGAAGCCACCGGCGGAGACGGTCACAATCCCGATGGGCTTGCGGTGGTACTCGGGCAGCAGGTAGTCGAGCGCGTTCTTGAGCACGCCGGGATAGCCATTGTTGTACTCAGGCGTGACAATCACCAGCGAGTCGGCGCGGGCGATCTTTTCGGCGAACTCGCGCAAGCGCGGCGGCGGATCGTCGCGAAAGCGCAGGCGCTCTTCCATGATGGGGAAGTTGTACTCGGCCAAATCGAGCAGCTCGGTTTCGGCGCGGCCGGCACGCTTGAGGCGCTCGAGGACAAACTTCGCGACCTTGGGACTCTGGCGCTCGCGGCGGGTGGAGCCGAGGATGATGGGGATGTAGAACATGCTCCTCATCCTAGCCGATGCAGGGTGCCAGATCGCGCTGCAAAACATTAGCGTGCGCGATCTCGGCGCTCTGGGCGGTAAGCACTACCGCGCCCGCGCTGGTTCCTTTTCCCCCACGCGGTGCGACACCTTGAACTCCATCTTGCCGTTGACTGCGTCCACCACCACATGGTCGCCGTGCACTACCTCGCCGTCCAGGATCTTGAGTGCCAGCGGGTCCTGCACCAACTTCTGGATGGCGCGGCGCAACGGGCGGGCGCCGTAGTTGACATCGTAGCCTTCGGCCAGCACCAACTCCTTGGCAGCATCGGTCAGCTCCAGCGACACCTTGCGGTCGGCCAGCAGGCGACGCAAGTGCTCCAGTTGCAGATCCACGATGCGCTTGACCTGCTCGCGGCTCAGCGGATCGAAGACGATGATGTCGTCCACGCGGTTCAGGAACTCCGGACGGAAGTGGGCGTGGAGCGCGTTCATCAACAGCTTGCGCGCTTCTTCAAACTCCTGCGGCGACGCGGCGCTCACCAGATACGATGAGCCAATGTTCGAGGTCATGATGATGACCGTGTTCTTGAAGTCCACGGTGCGGCCCTTGCCGTCAGTGAGGCGTCCGTCGTCCATGATCTGCAGCAGGACGTTGAACACGTCCGGGTGCGCTTTTTCGATCTCATCAAAGAGCACCACCGCGTAGGGACGCCGGCGCACAGCCTCGGTGAGCTGCCCGCCCTCTTCGTATCCGACGTAGCCCGGAGGCGCGCCGATCAGGCGGGCGACAGCGTGCTTCTCCATGTACTCGGACATGTCGATGCGGATCATGTTGCGCTCGTCGTCGAAGAGGAACTCGGCCAGCGCGCGCGCCAGCTCGGTCTTGCCCACGCCCGTGGGGCCGAGAAAGATGAACGAGCCGATGGGGCGGCGCGGATCGCTCAGGCCGGCCCGCGAGCGACGGATGGCGTTCGATACCTTTTCGATCGCGGCGTCCTGGCCGATAACGCGCTGGTGCAGGCGGTCCTCCATCTCGATCAGCTTGCGCACCTCGCCCTCGAGCATCTTGGAGACCGGAATGCCGGTCCACTTGGAGACGATACGGGCGACGTCTTCCTCGTCGACCTCCTCCTTCAGCATGCGTGCAGCACCGCCAGCACCATCCATTTCGGCGTTGAGCTTGGCTAGCTCCTGCTCGGCCTGGCGCAGCTCGCCGTAGCGGATGGCAGCCACGCGCTCCAGATTGCCCTGACGTTCCGCGCGCTGCTCTTCTAGCTTCAACTGCTCGATGCGTTCTTTCAGCTCGCGGACGCGGGTGATGGCACGCTTCTCCTGCTCCCAGCGGGCGCGCAAAGCGTTGATCTGCTCGCGCAAACCGGCCAGTTCTTTCTGCAACTCGGCGAGACGCTCGCGAGAGCCAGGATCGCTCTCCTTCTGCAAGGCCTGGCGTTCGATCTCCAATTGGGTGGCGCGGCGCTCGAGCTGGTCAATTTCCGTGGGTACGGAGCCGATCTGCATTGACAGCGAAGCGGCGGCTTCGTCAATCAGGTCGATAGCCTTGTCGGGCAGGAAACGGTCAGAGATGTAGCGATGGGAAAGCGTGGCCGCAGCAACAATCGCGGAGTCTTTGATGCGCACGCCGTGATGCACTTCGTAGCGTTCCTTGAGGCCGCGGAGGATGGCAATGGTGTCCTCTACGTTGGGCTCGCCTACGAACACCGGCTGGAAGCGGCGCTCGAGTGCAGGATCTTTTTCGATGTACTTGCGGTACTCGTTCAGGGTAGTGGCGCCGATCGCGCGCAGGTCGCCGCGCGCCAGCCC
>DASYTX010000224.1:0-20967 GCA_036001865.1 Terriglobales bacterium | reverse complement strand
CGTACTTCTGCTTCACCGTGCTGAACAGCGGATCAATCTGCGCCAGGGACTCGATCTCGTCTCCCCACAGCTCGATGCGATAGGCCATGTCGTCGTAGGTCGGGAAGACCTCGATCACGTCGCCGCGCACGCGGAAGGTGCCGCGGCGGAAATCGCCGTCGGTGCGCTCGTACAGGATCTCCACCAGCTTGCGCAGGATGTCTTCGCGCTTGACCTTCTGCCCCTTTTCCAGGAACAGCAGCATGCCGTAGTAGGCCTCCGGAGATCCCAGGCCGTAGATGCAGCTCACCGAGGCCACGATGATGCAGTCGCGGCGCTCAAACAGCGACTTGGTGGCGGAGAGGCGCAGCTTGTCCAGCTCTTCATTGATGGTCGCTTCCTTCTCGATATAGACGTCGCCGGCGGGAATGTAGGCTTCGGGCTGGTACTAGTCGTAGTAAGAGACAAAGTATTCGACCGCGTTGTGCGGGAAGAAGCCTTTGAACTCGTGATAGAGCTGCGCCGCCAACGTCTTGTTGTGAGCCAGCACCAGCGTCGGCCGGTTCACGTTCTCGATCACCTTGGCCACGGTGTAGGTCTTCCCCGACCCGGTCACGCCGAGCAAGACCTGGTGCTTCTCGGCGTCGCGCACACCCCGGGTGAGCTGCTCGATGGCCCTGCCTTGGTCGCCGCGGGGCCGGTAGTCGGAGATGAGTTTGAAGTCCATACGAGAAGCAGCAATTAGCATTTAGCCATTAGCATTTGGCCATCAAACGCCCGCACGGATGCGAGCTTCGGCGGGTGAGCATCTTTCGATTATAACGTGCGCTGCCTAGCGACTATTTCCAGCGGTGCCCCGTGAGGCGCGCATGGAAGGACCAGCGATCCAAGCGGGTAAGCTTCTTTTCCATTTCCGGGGTGAGCAGCCGGATGTGGGGGATATCGACGAGGTAGTTGGGAATGTCCCAGATCTCTTCCTCGGTGGTCATCCAGTTGATGGAGTCAAAGCGCGCCAGGTTGACGGGCCGCGAGTAGGTGCGCAGAGTGCGTTCCCCGGCCATGTTGAAGTAGTCCTCAAAATAGCTCATGGCTAGTTCGCGCAGGGAGGTATAGACAGGCTCGCGGTAACGGCAGCCCATGTAGTTAGAGGCGGCGATGGCGCCCCAGCGCCCGCGTTCCTGGAAGATGGCGATCACGTGATCCGTGTCGCGGTAGGCCTCCAAGTCAAAAACCAATGGCGGGTAGCCGTTGGCCCGCAAGGCCGCCGCGGCGAAGATCGACCCCTCGCAGCAGTGTGCCGTACGCTCGCGCAGCACGCGCCGCGGCGACCACACCGTGGCCGCATTGATGTGATAGGGCAGCTTGTCCAGGAACTGCTGAATTTTCACCGGGGTGGATAACGACCGCAGGATGCGGAGTTCGCCCGGTGTGAAGCCAAAGGTTTCAGAAGGTACTTTCCTCTTGCTCATGTGGGTTATTGAGCTACAGCATACATCTTGCACCGTGCTGCGGTGCACCGGCTGCGCTCAGGATGACAAAGCTTGGGGCAGCTCGAGTGGCGTGTCCACCAGCACGTCTGGAGGGGCAATCTTCAGAGACTCGGGGACGAAGCCGTAGTTCACGCCGATCGACCACGTGCCGGCGTTTCTGGCAGTGAGGACGTCTATCTCGGAATCGCCGATGATCACGGCCTCTTCCGGCTGCACGCCGGTTTCGTCCATGAGCGTACGGGCGCCCAGCGGGTCGGGCTTCTTGGTAGGGAAGCTGTTGCCGCCATAGATTTGGAAGAAGAACTCCGCGAGTCCAAGCGCCTGCACGATCTGGCGCGAGGGGTTCACCGGCTTATTGCTAAGCACGGCAAGAGTGCGTTCGAGGGCGCGGTGGGAGCCGTCGCGTCCGAAGCGCAGGGCGGCCAGGGCCTGACGAATCCCGTCATAGATCACGGTGTGGTCCAACTTGTGCTCCCGATAATACTTGAGAAAAAAATCGAGAGCCTCGCGCATGTAGGCGCCGTCATCGGGATCACCTAAAGCGCGGCGGACGAGCATAGGCGCGCCGTCTCCTACGTATCCCGCAATCACGTCCCCGGGCAGCTCTGGCCGGCCGAAGTGCCGCAGCATGGCGTTGACTGAATTCACCAGGTCGAGGCGCGAGTCGATGAGGGTGCCGTCGAGGTCGAAGATCAGCAGCCGGATGCGCTCGGTGGGGATGGCACGATGGACGGTGATCATACGGATCGCGGGCCTCGTTTCAGTATATCCGCGCCTGCGGTGGGCATCTTACAATGGAGCGCAGTACCTGCCGTGCCGGGGGTGATAGCGATTGGCGACCACGAAAGTAGAACCTAAAGCAGGCAGGCCCGCGCGAGCACCTGCCGCTGATAAGACGTACGAGGGCCTGACCGGAGGGGACCTGGTGCGCATGTACCGCACCATGTTTCTGTCGCGGCGGCTGGATGACCGCGAGATCCTGCTCAAGCGCCAGCAGCGCATCTTCTTCCAGATTTCCGGGGCGGGGCACGAAGCGCTACTCGTGGCTGCAGGCATGGCTCTGAAGCCGGGCTACGACTGGTTCTATCCTTATTATCGCGACCGCGCGCTGTGTCTGATGCTGGGCGTGACCCCGCTGGATATGTTGCTGCAGGCGGTGGGCGCGGCCGACGACCCCAGCTCCGGCGGGCGGCAGATGCCCTCGCACTGGGGCAGCAAGAAGCTGAACATCGTGACCCAGTCATCGCCCACCGGGACACAGTTCCTGCAGGCCGTGGGCTGCGCCGAAGCGGGCCGATACTTCGCCAAGCATCCTGAGGCGGCGAACAAGGCCGAGGGCGACTATCGCCAGTTCAAGGACGTGGTCTTCCACGGTGACGAGGTGGCGTACGTCTCCTGCGGCGAAGGCACCACCAGCCAGGGCGAGTTCTGGGAGGCCATGAACTCGGCCTCCAATCTCAAGCTGCCCGCGCTGTTCCTGGTGGAGGACAATGAGTACGCCATCTCCGTCCCGGTCGAGGTGCAGACCGCGGGCGGAAACATTTCTCGCCTGGTAGCCAACTTTCCCAATTTCCATTTCGAAGAGTGCGACGGCACCGACGTTGTAGCCAGCTACGCAGCGCTGAAGCGTGCGGTGGAGCACATTCGCGCGGGCAAAGGACCGGGATTTGTGCACGGACACGTGGTGCGTCCGTATTCGCATTCGCTTTCCGACGACGAGCGGCTCTACCGGCCGGATAAGGAACGCCAGAAAGAGGCCGAACGCGATCCCATCAGCCGCCTGAAGGCCTTCCTCATCCGCGAGGAAATCCTGGATGAGAACTCGCTTGTCAAACTTGAAAGCGAGGTAGATAAGGAAGTCGAGCAGGCCAGC
This sequence comes from Terriglobales bacterium, assembly GCA_036001865.1. Classification (GTDB taxonomy): domain Bacteria; phylum Acidobacteriota; class Terriglobia; order Terriglobales; family Acidobacteriaceae; genus DASYTX01. The sequence goes on along the minus strand of DASYTX010000224.1, from coordinate 17,625 downwards.
GATCAGGCTCTAGCAGCCCCGCCGCCCACAAAAGAGTCGATCACGCGGTTCATCTACTCGCCACACATTGATCCGACCTCGCCGGCTTTCGAGCGTAAGCCGGCAGTAGCAGCCGAGGAGAAGAAGCCCGGGGCGGCGGCGGAAAAAACCATGGCCGACCTGATCACCGCCTGCATGCGTGACGAGATGCGGCGCGACCCGCGCATCATTGTTTTTGGCGAGGACGTGGCGGATTGTAGTCGTGAAGAATACCTGGCAGAGAAGCTGGTCAAGGGCAAGGGCGGCGTCTTCAAGCTGACCGCCGGCTTGCAGGTGGAATTCGGCAAGGACCGGGCATTCAACTCCCCGCTGGCGGAAGCCAACATCGTGGGGCGTGCTGTGGGCATGGCCACGCGTGGGCTGAAGCCGGTGGTCGAGATTCAGTTCTTCGACTACATCTGGCCCGCCATGCACCAACTGCGCAACGAGCTGCCGCTGATCCGCTGGCGCTCGAACGGCACTTTCTCGTGTCCGGCGGTGATACGAGTAGCGATCGGTGGCTATCTGACGGGAGGTGCCATCTACCACTCGCAATGCGGCGAGAGCATCTTTACGCACATTCCCGGACTGCGGGTGGTGTTCCCGTCGAACGCCTTGGACGCGAACGGGCTGTTGCGCACTGCTATCCGCTGCGACGATCCGGTAATGTTCCTGGAGCACAAGCGGCTCTATCGCGAGCCCTTCGGGCGCGCGCCCTATCCCGGGCCGGAGCACATGATTCCGTTTGGTAAAGCGCGCACTTGGCGCGAAGGCGCGGACCTAACAGTGATCACGTATGGCGCTGTGGTGCCACGGGCGCTGCAGGCGGCGCAACGCGCCGAGCGCGATCACGGGATCGGTGTGGAACTGATCGACCTGCGCACCCTAAACCCGTACGACTGGGACGCCATCGCCCATTCGGTGCGCAAGACCAACCACGTGATCGTGGCCTACGAGGATACGCTGAGCTGGGGATATGGCGCGGAGATTGCGGCGCGCATCGCCGACGAGCTGTTCGATGAGCTGGACGCGCCGGTGCGGCGGGTGGCCGCCATGGATACCTTCGTCGCTTACCAGCCAGCCCTGGAAGACGAAATCCTGCCACAGGCCGACGACCTCTACGACGCCATGGTCAAGCTGGCGGAGTTCTAAGCGGGCGGGCGAGGTGTCCGCAGCCACACAGCCTATTTGGCCGACGCGTCGGCTTCGTGTACGCCGAAGATGTTCCCGTCGGGGTCCTCACAATAAGCAACGTAGCCGACTCCGGTGATCGGCATCCTGGGTACCACGGTCTTGCCACCCGCCTTCTCGATCGCGGCAACCACCTTGTCCAGGGATGCAACCGCGACCGTGTTTACAGTTCCGGCGTTGCCTTTTTGACGCCGCATGATGCCGCCGTTGATGCCGGGCTCTTCGCTCGGGCCGGTGTTCACCAGCCAGTACTCTTGTGGCCCATCCCACTTTTGAAACGTCCAGCCAAAGACATCCTTGTAAAACTTCAGGACGCGCTCCGGGTTGTCAACGGGGATTTCAAAGTGCACCACTCGCGCCATGTTTCCTCCTTATTCAAGTGCGGGCTGGTTGTGGCCTGCGGCCGAATTTCTGGGTGGCAAAGCCCACGACCATGCCCAGAATGCCGCCTGGGAGCATGATCTCGAAGTAGTAGTGCTTGCCCGTGTCGCTGGGCATGACGGCGACCAGGAATGCCAGCAGCAGTCCGATGGCGAGTCCGAAGACGATGCCCAGCGGCAGTGACTGGACTTTGCGGGCAAAGTAGCCGATCAGCACTCCTGCGATCAGGCCCTTGAAGGTCGAGCCGATCACAATGCCGACCATCTGGGTGCGCACCTCGGGCGTGAACCAGGCGGTCAAGCCGTCAAAAATTCCCAGGATGCCTCCGAGGAGCAGTCCGAGTAGGGCCTTGTTCATCTCTCCCCCCTTGTGCCGGCGGTCCGGCTGCATCCTTCTATTACCCGTATGCGGCGAATCCTTTAACATGCGGCGAATCCTTTAACGACCACGCCACAAAAAAAGTGCTGCCCGCATGATCAGATAGGCCAGGATCAACAGCACCCATGTGCGGTTACGTGAGACCCAGCGCCACATTCTAGCCAGCGGCCCCTCGGGGTAGGCAGCGACGGGCAGGCCGTCCAGGTAGCTGGCCACGTCGGCAGACAATTGCTGTACGTCGGGATACCGCTGGTCGGGGTCTGGTGCCATAGCTTTGCTACAGATGGCGGCAACGGCTCGGGGCATGGTCGGCGCATGCGCCGAGCTGACGAGAAAACGCAGGATCGCGCCGAGTGCATAGATGTCAGCACGCTGGTCGAGACTGGCGATCTCGCCGCGCGCCTGCTCTGGCGACATGTAGCCCGGTGTGCCCAGCACGGCGCCGTCGGCGGTGTCGGCCATGCGTGGCGTTTCCTCTGAGGAGCCGAGCGTGTCCCTGCCGGGCGTGCCGGCCGCGGTAATGGCGGTCTTGGCATCCTGGAAGACCTTGGCGACGCCCCAGTCCATCACCAGAACTTCGCCGAAGGCACCGACCATGATGTTGGCCGGCTTGAGATCGCGGTGCAACACTCCGTGCGCATGCGCGAAAGCGACGGCGTCGCAAATCTTCTGGAAGATGCGCAGGCGGTCCGGCAGCGCGGCGACATTCTCAAGATAGTGATCCAGGCGCTTACCGCGGACCAGCTTCATGGTGTAGAAAACGCGGCCGTCCGCGAGGGTACCGACATCGTGGACGGGCACGATGCCCGGGTGCTCCAGGTCCGCCAAAATGCGCGCCTCGCGAAGCAGGCGAGTGGCCAGCTCGCCGCGCGGGTCGGGCGCATGTAGCACCTTAAGGGCAACGCTGCGGTCAAGCGCAGTGTCCTGGACGCTGTAGACAGTGCCCATGCCGCCGCGCGCGATGCGTTCGCCGAGGCGATAACGGGTGCCGGTGAGGTCGGGTTCGGCATCGAGCGAGCGCAGGCGCTCAACCGTACGGTCGGAGAGAAACATCACGCGGGATCAACTCCCAGCAAAGCGCGGGCTTCGCGGCGGAACTCATCCTCCGTGGCGGTGACGTCTCGCAAGGTTTCAAGCACCAGACCCCGGAACTCACGCCGCGCAGACGCAAGGTAGTTGGTCACGTCGCTGGCTGACAGGCCGAAGTCGCCGGCCAACTGTGCATAGGTGGGGGCACTGTCGTCAAGGTCGTAGATCTCGAACAGGCGGAAGTGGAGCGATCTCCCACGTGCCGCGCACTGCTCACGAAATCGCTCTACCGCCAGCGCAAACAAGCTCCGCGCCCACTCTCTTTCGAAGTATTCCTCCGGATCGGCGGGTGCAGCGAGCGAGTGCGCCAGCTCGTGTTCCGCCTGCTCGAAGTCGAGTGAGACGAGGTGGGTGTCGCCGCCGCGTTTCAGGCGCTGAGCGTCGCGCTCCTGGTTGGCAAGGAATGCGTCCAGGCAGGTGCGCAGGAAAGTGCGCAGGCGTGCTTTGGCCGGATCGTAGTCGGCCAGAAAATCCTTTTCAATGACGCGCAGGAAGAAGCCTTGCGTCAGGTCTTTGGCGTCTTCATTGGACCTGCCCCATCGCAGGCGGATGTACTTGTATACCGGTTTCCAGTAGGCAGCCACCAGGACGTCGAGTGCGCGCGTGCGCTCGTCGGGATCGGGACTGCGCGCCGCGGCCAGGGCCGACCAGTGGGTGGTGGGAAAGCGGTCGCGCGGACCGCCGATGGCAGTGTCGTCGGTCATGTGGGATTGCGGGTGATCAGTGTACGTCGCGCCCGATTTCCCAAACAACTGGGGAGCCGTCTAGCGGGAAGTCCTGCGCAAGATGCCCCCGCCGCGGCCGCGGAAGATGACCGCGTCCAGCGACAGCGCGCCGGCGCCGAAGAAGATCAGGGCAAAGGCCATGGCAGACAGCGCTAAGGGGAATTCATATCCGCCACGACCGACCAGCCCGTTCGGTAAGTGCACCTTAAACACGGCTACCAGCATGTTGATCAGGACGAACACGCTGGTGATGCGGGTCAACAAACCCACGATCAGCAGGATTCCCCCAAAGAACTCGGCGCCGGCTGAGGGATAGGCCAGCCAGCCGGGCAAGCCGAGACCCGACACAAATCCCACATGCTTGGAGATGCCGAACACCTTGCCATAGCCGTGGGCGATCATGATGACACCCAAGGTGACGCGTAGCGCCAGCAAGCCCAGGGGTTGCAGCCGGTCAAGGAATGTCAAGCTTGCCTCCTGGTGGTTGAATGAGACGGGACAGATTACCCTATGCAATCAGAGGCGCAAAGCAGGTTCGCCATCACCCTATGGGCGAGCGCCTCCACATCATCGAGTAACGGCGGCCGCTTTCCTGCGCCAGTATAGATAGCCGGGCACACCCAGCAGCACGATTGCCGCGCCCGCCAGGGCCTCCTTCGGCCGCTCGACGGCGGCGTTCACGGCGAAAAGACTGCCGATGATCACATACAGCAGTGGCAGCCAGGGGTACCCAGTGCAACGATACGGGCGCGGCGCGTCGGGCAGCCTGCGGCGCAGGACAAATAGGCCTGCGACCGTGGCGGCGTACGACAGCACCATCATGAACATTACATAGGTAAAGAGCTGGTCGTAGCGGCCACTAAGTGCCAGCACTCCCGCCCAGATCCCTTGCGCGATGAGGCTGAAGGCGGGCGTGCGCCAGCGCGGATGGACCTCGGCCATGCGGCGAAAGAAGAGGCCATCGCGCGCCATGGCGTAGTAAACGCGGCCGCCGGAGAGGATGGCGACCGACATCGCGCCGAAACAGGAAACGGCGATCAGCGCCGAGAGCCAGCTCGCGGCCGCGGGCGAGAACAGGACTACGGCGGCGGCCTGCGCGATGGTGGTTTCGGGCGCGATGCGCTCGATGGGGAGGGCATAGATATAAACCACATTGATGGCCACGTAGACCACCGTCACGATGCCCACGCCCAGCACCATGGAACGGGACAGATTGCGCCGCGGGTCCTTTACCTCGCCGGCCACCCAGGTGATGTACACCCATCCGTCGAACGCCCAGAACACTGCTATCAGCGCCACGCCGAGCGCGGCGAGTGGCGAGCGCTCCACGGCGGGCAGGGCGCCGGAGAGGTGTGTCCATGAACCCTTGCCGATGGACAGGCCGAGGAGCACGAAGACGGCGATGGCGGCAAACTTCAGCCAGGTGGCAACATTCTGCAGCACGGCGCCGCGGCGCAGGCCGAGGACATTGACCGTGGTCAGCACGGCGATCCCGGTGAGCGCCACCAGGTTGCCGCGAGTCAGCGACCAGCCTGCGATGGTGATAAGTGGGTGGTGAAAGTCTGCGGCGAGTGCCGCGCCCAGATACTCAGCGAACCCCACAGCGAGCGCAGCCACGGTTCCGGTCACGCTGACCGTGAAGATCATCCAGCCGTAAAGGAACGCTGGCAGTTCGCCGTAGGCCTCGCGCAGGAAAACGTATTGGCCGCCAGCGTCGGGGAACATGGAGCCCAGCTCGCCGAAGGCGAAGCAGGCCAGCAGGGTGATGACGCCGCCCGCCAGCCAGATCAGCAGGAACACGGCTGGGCGGCGGACCTCGCCGGCAATCTGGCCGGCGGTGAGAAATATCCCCGAGCCGATGATGCCGCCGACCAGCAGGAGAACGGAGTCGAGCAGGGAAAGGCCGCGGACGAGCGTGGGCTGCGGCTTCTCGGCAGGCGCGCGAGAGGGGGAGGTCATCCGAGCGCCGCTCTATTGGAAGATTCCAGCGGAGTGCCGCAGACACGACAGATGGTGGCCGAGCACTTGCCACAGGTCAGCGGGCTCGCGACTCCACGGACGCACCGGGGGCAATAGAACTGGAACTTGCCCGGAACCGCCTTCAGAGCTTCCCGAGCGAATTCCATCGTCACGTCGTGGGCATGAAAAATCTCCGCGGCTACACCATGCTCTTCTCGCACCAGTCCGAGCAGTATGTGAATCTCGTCGATGTTTTTTTCGCCGGCCCGCTCGGCTTCCTCGGCGGCATAGGCGAAGACGCGATTGCAAGAGTTGCTCAAAGGAAGATCAACCGCGGCGCTCACTATGATTGGCGGTCCAGCCCGTTCTTCAATCTCGTTGCGCAGGTTGTCGGCAACCTCGCGGCCGAACAGGGAGGTAATGAGTCTTCTCGCTTGACGCTGCACACCCAGCAGCAAATGCTCCGTTTCGATAAGCGGTGATCCTGCCTGGCTCGCCTCGTGGCGTGCAAAAAAGACGATGCGGCGAGCTCCTTCCGTGTAGCGTTCGAACATCTCGCGGTCTCACAGGCGGAGCGTCACTGTAACACGTTGGCGGTTAGAATCAATTCTTGCGGATGTAGAGACGTAACATGTACGTCGCTACCTGAGAACGTCATGACGCCTGAAGAGCGCCTGCAAGCCGAATTCAACCGCTGGGCCGAGGAGGGGCGCGGCGAGGAGATGGAGCGCCACCATCTCTACATCACCGAGCAGGCCATCCAGCGGATGGACCTGCGGCCGGGCGAGCGCGTGCTCGACCTGGGCTGCGGCGCGGGATGGGCCACGCGCATCCTGGCACGGCTGGTGGGCGAAGGCCCGCAGGGGCACGGGCAGGTGATCGGCATCGACGTCTCCGACGAGATGATCCGGCGGGCGCGGGCGTCCTCGCGCGAGTTTGACAACGTAATGTTCGTTTGGGGATCGGCGGAGCGCCTCCCCTGGGAAGAGAACTATTTCGACAAGGTGCTCTCGGTTGAGTCCTTCTATTACTACCCCGACCAGGACCGCGCGCTGGCAGAGCTGTTCCGCGTGCTGGCGCCACGCGGGCGCATGTTCCTGCTGATCAATCTCTACAAGGACAACCCATACTCACTGCGCTGGGTGGAGGAACTAAAAGTTCCGGTGCACGTGCGCTCGGAAGCCGAATACGAGGAGCTGCTGAAGGCGCACGCGTTCGAGGATGTCGCGGCACGGCGTATTCCCGACGAAACGCCCACGCCGGAGGAGTACACCGGCCAGTGGTTCAAGAACGCGGAAGAGCTGCGGGAGTTCAAGCGCATCGGCGCGCTGCTGCTGATGGCGTCGAAGCCCAATTTGCGGACACCGGGACCTGCCTATCAGGTCTATTAGGAGGCCGTCGGCCTTCGGTCGTCGGTCGTCGGCAAGCCGAAGGCCGATATCCTCCTACACCGCATCCGACACGCTGCTGAAGTTGAAGTCGCGGACCTTCATGGCAGGAACCACGCGCTCGCCGCTGCGCACCGGGCGGCTGAGCATCTCCACGTTGGCCAGGACGTTGGACGGGCTCTCGTTCCAGCGGAAGTTCACTACCGGGTAAGTGATCTTGCCTTTCTCGATCCAAAACAGACCGTCGCGGGTCAGGCCCGTGAGCTGTACGGTCTGCGGGTTGAGGTAGCGGATGTACCAGAAACGGGTCACCAGCAGGCCGCGGTCGGTGGAGCGGACCAGGTCATCGAGCGAATGGTCTTCACCGTCAATCACCAGGCTCTGGCTGGAGCGCGGGGTAGGGGCGACGTCTTTCTTCTTCGCCCAGTAACGCGAATAGACAAGGTTCTTGACTGTGGCCTTTTCGATCCAGGCCAGCCGTGTGGCGGGCAAGAAGCTGTGGTTCTGTGCCGAGCCGCCGCCGAAGAAGAACTGGCCGATCTCGCTAAGTTCCGTCGGCACTTCGCCCACCCAAGGCACGCCCGGGTTGCGCGGGTCGAATGGGTCGCAGCGGGCGGTGATTTTTTCCGAGAACATCTTCTCGCCCAGGCGCGTCCCCCCGCCTTTTTTCGTGAACAGGGTTCGGCCTTCTTCAGCGCCGCGGGCGTCGAATGGCGAGGAGAACAACAGTTGCATCATGCCGCTGACCGCCGCGGGCTCCAGCACGACGGTGTAGCGCCCTGGCTCGAGCGCGCGCGGCTTCTGCGAAAGCACGGCCTTGTCGATGGCGACGCGGGACACAGCGGGAGCGTCGAGGTCAGCGAGGCGGAAGCGTTCCGCCGATGCCCAACCCGAGCCCGTGCCATCGCGGGTGCGCGCGGTGACGGAGTAGTCAGTGTTGGTGGCGGTATGGTATCCAAAGTTGCCACGCTTGTTTCCCAGGGCGAGCACTTCCGCCTTGCGCTCGAAGAACCCAGCGGAGATCAGTTTCTTGGTTTCCGAACCTGTAATGGCGGCGCGGATTCCGGGGAGCATTTCTTTCTGCGCGGCGCCGGCGGTGGGCGCGTCGTAAGCGGCGACCTCGGGGTATTTCTGCGCACTGATCGGCTCCACGTACTCGGGGTCAGGAGGCGCGTAGCGTGCCAGCTCCTCAGAGCGCGCTACCGCGGCGCGCAGGGCGTCGTCCGAGGTCTCATTCGTGCGGATGTTGCCGGTGCGCGTGCCGATGGTGGACGCGATGCTGACCACCATGCCCTCGGAACGGCCGCTGGTGGTGACCTGGTTGTCGGCGAAGCGCGTGTTGGCCAGGTCGGCGGCGCCGACCATCACAGCGCATTCGTCGGCCTTGGAGAGATTCAGGATTTTGTCGATGAGTGCCTTGGCTTGGTCGCGTGTCAGCATACAGATCCTTCGCTTCGCTCAGGATGACGACGGCTTGGTAAGCACTCTTTCATCTGTTACGTGCTGCCTCTCTGTGCCTCGGTGTCTCTGTGGTTCATTAGTCCGTGAGCAAGACGTTGATCTGGCGGAAGAGACAAGGCGAGCAGCCGTGGCTCATGGCATTGATCTGCTGCGGCTGGCCTTTGCCGTCGCTGGTGAGGCCTTCGTTGACCCAGAAGCGCTGATCGGCGAGCGCGGCCAGCGCCGCCCAGAAATCCGTCGAGCGCGACTGGTAGGCGACGCGCGACAGCATGCCGCGCTTCTTGCCGCCCTTGATCTCCCAGAAGGCATCCCCGCCGAACTGGAAGTTGTAGCGCTGGTGGTCGATAGACCAGGAGCCGCGGCCGTCGATGAGAATGCCGTCATCTATGGCGGCGATGAGGTCATCTGGCGTCATGGGCTTTTCCCCAGCCTTCAGCCACACGTTGGGGATGCGCTGGAAGGGGATGGAGTCGAACGAGTCCGCATAGCAGCAGCCGAGCGATTCCTTCTCGCCCACGAGGTGTGCCTGGTCGCGAATGGTCTGGTAGTGCATGAAGACGCCGTTGCGGACGATGTCGAACGAGGTGGCCTTCACGCCGTCATCGTCGTAGCCGACGGTGGACATGCCGCGCGGCAGGGTACGGTCGCCGACGATGTTCATCAGCTCGCTGCCGATGCGCAGCTTGCCCATGACTTTCTCCGGCGGGGCTACGAAGCTGGTGCCGGCAAAGTTGGCTTCGTAACCGAGAGCCCGGTCGAGTTCGGTCGAGTGGCCGATGCTCTCGTGGATGGTCAGCGCCAGGTTGCCGGGCATCAGGATAAGGTCCTTCTTTCCGGGCGCGACCGGCGGCGCGCTGAGGTGCTCGACCACTTCTTCTCCGATGCGCCGGCCATTGCCGGGAAGGTCGGCTTCTACCACCGCTTCCCATCCGGCGGTCACCGGAGCCGGGCTATAGGAGCGGGAGCGCGAGATACGTGTTTCGAGGTCGCGCGCCTGCGCCCGCATTTGCCCATAGGTCTGCAGGATGAATTGCTGGATGCGCGAGCCTTCGCTGGAGGCGAAGAACTTGTCCTCGGAGCGCGCCACAATCACCGAGTCGGCCGAGAACACCTTGGGTACGGCTTTGACCTCGCTGTTGATCTTTTCCAGCAATGCAAGCTTTTCCGGGACAGGGACGTCGAACGGGTTACGCTCAAATGGCGTGGTGTACCTGTCCACGTAGGTCTTTACCGGTGCCAGGCGCACCGGAGATTTCTGCAGCGCGGAGTTGGCTTTGGCGACGGCGACGGCCTCCGCAGTAACGCGCGCGATCTCATCTTTGGTGACAAGGCGGCCGGCGGCGAATCCCCAGGTGCCGTTGGCGATGACGCGTACCCCGAAGCCGAAGGACTGCATGTCCTGCACGGCAGGCACGTGGTTCAGCTTGCCCGTGGCAAGATCGGGTGCCGATCGCAGCGCCACCAGTTGATTGCGATAGCGATTGATGCGGATGTCGGCGTAGCTGGCGCCCAGTTTTTTGGCACGGGCCAGCGCTATTTCGGCCAGCGCGCTGAGCTCGGGCGAAGGCTTCCCCGCGCCGGTGTTCTGCCCGTTGATTTCTGGCAGGCCAAACAGGTCGTTGGCCAGGGCAATGGCAGCGGCCCCGGCAGAGATCTCGAGGAACCTGCGGCGAGAGAGGGTCATGTCGGCCCTTGGCGAGAGCCGGAATTTATATCAGAAAAGCGTCGTTGGTTGTTAGTCATTGGTCGCTAGTCGTTCGCTGGGGCGCTTCTGGTATGCTATGCGGCTGTGTCGATCTACGTGTTGTACGCAATCCTGGTACTTTGCACCGTGGCCGTGCTGGGGGTGACGCTGGTCATCTACTGCGGGGTGCGACGGCAGATGCGCGCTTCCGATACGGCTTTGCGCGAGACACTGCAGGCAATGGAGCAGGACCGCGAGACGACACGGATATGATCCGCACTAAGAGGACCTCGATGGTAAGACCGGCGGCACAGGCGATCCCCGAAGTTCAGCCGGCAGCTTGGTGGATGCAGGCAGCAGTGGTGGTGAGCGCCAGCCTGTTCGTGGCACTCTGCGCGCGCCTGACGCTACCGCTGCCGTTTACGCCGGTGCCGCTGACGCTGCAAAACTTCGCCGTCCTGCTGGTGGGCCTGACGCTGGGCAGCCGCGGCGGATTCGCCGCTCTGGCGCTGTACTTGGCCGAGGGCGCGTCCGGGCTGCCGGTGTTCAATCCCACGGGCCCGGGCGGGATCGCGCAGCTGCTGGGGCCGACCGGCGGATACTTGCTTGCCTATCCCGTCGTCGCTGCGCTTGCGGGGCTGATCGCAGAGCGCAGAGCGAAGACTTTCCGCCGCGCCGCCGTGGCCGCCACCCTCGGAGAAATCTTGCTGTTTGCCTCGGGACTCGCGTGGTTGACCATTTTCACCCAGGGCTCCTGGCGACAGGCAGTCAACTTTGGGCTCTACCCGTTCGTATTTGCCGAAGTAGTCAAAGTGATGGCGGCTGCCGCGATCGCTGTCCGCCTGCCGCGCCTCAAACGCGCTCAACCGTAATCTCAGCGGAGCCTGCGAGAAGTTCCGATGCCGTCCACTAAGGCCCGCACCATCAGTGTCGCCCACAGTCCCGACTCCGACGATGCTTTCATGTTCTACGCCCTGGCCACGAACAAGGTGCGTGTGCCGGGGCTGAAGTTCGAGCACACCCTCTGCGACATTGAGACCCTGAACCAGCGTGCGATGGAAGGCACGTATGACGTCACGGCCATCTCGTTTCACGCATATCCGTACGTCCAGGACAATTATGTACTGCTGAACTGCGGCGGCAGCCTCGGCGAGGGCTACGGCCCGATGGTGGTGGCGCCGCGGATCTACACCCCGGAGGAGATCGCCAGAATAAGGGTGGCGGTGCCGGGCACGCTGACCACAGCCTATCTTGCCTTGAAGCTGTTCGCACCGCAGATCGAAACCACGGTGGTGCCGTTCGATCAAATCATTCCTGAGGTGGTGGCCGGCCGATGTGAGGCAGGCTTAGTCATCCACGAAGGCCAGCTCACGTACGACAAGTCGGGGTTGCACCGCGTGCTGGATCTGGGCAAGTGGTGGCGGGAAACGACCGGGCTGCCGCTGCCGCTTGGAGGGAATGCCATCCGGCGCGACCTCGGGCCGGAACTGATGTCGAGTGTGGCGCAGGTGCTGCGTCACAGCATCGTGTACGCTCTCGAGCACCGCGAAGAAGCCCTGGCCTATGCCATGCAGTTTGCCCGCGACCTCGACCAACAGCTCGCCGACAAGTTTGTCGGCATGTACGTCAACCGGCGCACGCTCGAGTATGGCGAGGACGGCCAGGCGGCGGTGCGACAGCTGCTGGAGCGCGGCTACGATGCCGGCATCATTCCAACCAAGGCGCAGGTCGAGTTTGTCGGGTAGGCCAGATCACCTGACTGGTTCGGGGAACTGGAAAACGGGATCGATATCAACGGGCACGTCCTTGGCGGAGTCGAGCCCGGCCTTCAACTCCGCAGGCATGGTTTCGTACTTCTTGAACCAGGCTTCGGCGCGAGCCCGGTCGCCGGTGGCCTCGATCTCCAACAGTTCCTTGGCGAGTGACGCCAGCGCCTGCGGCATGCGCGCGTAATCGATCGCGTAGCGACCCGAGGGCTCCCGCGTGATCACCTTCTGCTCGGTCAGGTAGTTGAACTCCATCATCTCGGCGCGGCCATGGGCCTCACCTAGACCGAAGCGTACGGTGCGGAAAATACCTGCTACCTCCGACGCGTAATATTCTTCCAGCCGCTCTTTGGGCAGGATGCCGCGGTCCACCATCCATTTCAGCCCGAACATGCCGACGATGGTCGCCTTAGCTTCTTCCAGCGCAGAGTAAATGGGGCCGATGGCTTCGCGGATGTCGACCTGCTTGCCGTCGCGGCGCGCGAAGGCCGGCCCGAGGCCGTGCGCGATTTCGTGCATGATCACGACGGTGAGATAGCCGTCGGCGGAAGCTTTGGCCGCTTGGTCGGGGCGCATGATGCGGCGTGCCAGCGGCAGGATCACGTAGTTCACCCGCGCGTCCATGAAGTTCTTGAAGAAAGTCTTCTTGCTGCCTTTCTTCTCGTGGATGCGCGGATCGTTGGGAAGATTGTTGGCCACCGCCTGATACCCATGGCGCAGGTCGCCGGCACGAAAGGGCGCGTCCATGACCTGCATGGGCGTGGCCAGGCCGCGTTTCGAGGGCAGGTCTTCCTTCGACAGGGGCAGGCCTTCCTGGATGTCGGGAACGTACTTTTCGTAGAGTGCCAGCTTCTTGCTCTCCTGCTCGTTACGAATGAGCACCGCCGCTGAATACTGGGTCTTCACGCCCAGCAGCTCGTCGAGGTAAGTCTCGTAAGGGCCGAAGATGACGTCGAACTTCGGATTCTTCAGGTCCATCCAGGCGAGGTCGCTCTCGTAGTAGTCGTCGGTGAGCAGGGCGTCGGCGCGCATGCGCAGGAACTTGGCGAACTCCTTGTCGTCACTGAGCGCGGCGGCCTCGCGCAGCGCCTTGGCGGCAGGCTCGAGAAAAGTTCGGTAGGCGATGCGGTAAGCCAAGCCTTCCAGATCGTTACCGCGACGCCGCACCACGGTATAGGGACTGTAAATCTCCTCCTTTTTCTCCGGGTGCTCCTTCACGTAGCGCTCGACCTCCTCGCGGGTCAGGTCAGTCGGGTAAAGACCGCGGCCGGGCGAGATGGGTTCCTTGCCCACGAAAGGACGGTTCTCATCGAGCAGGTCGAAACGTCCCGCGTTGATGAACAGGAAGCGGCGCAGCCTCTGGTCGCGGGGATTCTGGCTGCCCTGCAGCGACTGATAGAGCAGCAAACCTTCAGGATCGCTTTGCCGCCAGAATATGCTTTCCATGTGGTGAGAGGCTTCGACCAGATGACGGATCATGCGCAGCTCGCGCGACTTCAGTGCCTTGCCGTTGAAGGGCATGGTGACTTGGCGATACTTGGCCAGGCGCTGCGGCAGGTCGGAAGTGACACCCAGCACGGCACGCGAAGGATGCGCGCGCCCGCGGCTGCCGCGACGGCGGCGCTGGGCTGCGGCGGCGTCAGTGATGATCGAGACGGCGAGACAAAGCAGGAGCAGGCGAACGAAAAAGGGCTTCATGGCAGGCGGGATTCTAGCAGAGGCGCGGCGCTCGGCGTCTCCTGGCATACGCGGCATTGGTATGATAGAAGGCAGTCGCACTGCTATGCAGGTCCTTCACAACGGCGCTCAAACGCTGCTCATCGACGCCGACGATACCCTCTGGGAAAACAACGTCTACTTCGAGCGTGCTATCGCTGACTTCGTTTCCTTCCTCAACCACCGTGAGTACACTCCGGCCCAGGTGCGCGAGGCGCTCGATGACGTGGAGCGCGAGTGCATCCTGAAGCACGGCTATGGCCTGCACAGCTTCCGGCACGCGCTGGTGGACACCTTCGAGCGCCTGTCGGTCGAGCCGTTGAGCCCGGGACTGCGGGAAACCATCCATGGGTTCGCCCACGCCATCGCCGAGCATCCGGTGGAGATCATTGCCGATGTGCCGGACACGCTCGCCTACCTGGCCGGGCGCCATCACCTGATCCTGATGACCAAGGGCGACTTTACCGAGCAATGGGGCAAGGTCGAGCGTTCCGGGTTGAAGGAGTACTTCGCCGCGGTGGAGGTCGTTCCCGAAAAGGATCCGCCCACCTACCGCGAGACAGTTTCCAAGTACGGCCTGGCATCGGACAGCACCTGGATGGTCGGCAATAGTCCCAAGTCGGACGTGAACCCGGCGCTGGCCGCCGGGCTGAACGCCGTGTTCGTGCCGCATGATACGACCTGGGTGCTGGAGCACGAAGAAATCGTACATCCGCCGGCCGCGCCGGGGCGGCTGCTCGTGCTGGAGAAATTCTCCGCCATGCGCCAGCACTTCTGAAACTCGCGCACCAAACTAACCAACAAAAGCGCTATGGTTCCCATTTCGGCACGCGTGTTAGTCTCAACTTGCTCTGTTGATTCTCACTCGCCCGCGTGGCAGTGAAGAAAAGCAACTTCCGGCGCCTCCTTTCCACGGTTGAGACTCTGGCCGATCTGGGACCAGAGATCACGGCGGAGCGCGACTTTTCCGAAACCGCCACCACCACGCTGGCCCTGGTGATCCAGGCGGTCGCTGCTCGCGAGGGCGCACTCTTCACCTTTACCGATCGCCCCGCGATGCTTAGTTCCGTAGCCGCCAGCGGCTTTGCCCTTTTCCCCGACACCGCCGTCATTCCCCTCTTGCCCAAGCATGTGCACGCCCTGCTGACGGCCGGGGGACCGCAAGCCGTGTCGTCCAAGACTACGGACACTTACCTGAGCTCGAATGGCAATGTGGCGCCGGAACTGTTCAAGTGCATCGTGCCGCTCAAGGTCGGCGCCAAACTGGTGGGGCTGATCGCTCTGGGCCGGCGCGAAGGTGATGCCGGTTACGAGGCTGATGAGTTCGAAATCCTGGGACTGCTTTCCACGTACGTCGCCCTGGCGGTACACAACCACACGCTGTTGCAGTCGCTGCAGGGCCGAGTCTCCGAGAACCTGCGTTTGCTCGCCTCCCTGCATAGCTTCTATGACCACACGCTGCAGGCGTTCGCCACCGCCATAGACGTAAAAGACCTCCACCTCCGCGGCCACTCGCAGCGCGTGGCCCACTACGCCGCCGGTATGGGGGAGGCCTTGGGCTTGGGCGAGCACGAGTTGGTGGGACTGCGTGCCGCGGGCTATCTGCACGATATCGGCAAAGTAACGGTCGATAAGAACATCCTGGGGAAACCATCGACGCTGGACGCGAGGGAGTTCCGGGAAGTGATCGACCACACCACCATCGGCCACCAGATCGTGCAGGGAGTGCAGTTCCCCTGGCCTCAGATCCCCGAGGTGGTGCGCTGGCATCACGAGCGTGCTGACGGTACCGGCTACCCCGACCGCCTGCACGCCGAGGAGCTTTCGCTGCAGGTGCGCATCCTGGCGGTGGCCGACACCTTCGACGCCATGACCAGCGACCGGGCCCACCGCCCGTCGTTCTCCCTGGGCGAGGCGCTGAGTGAGCTGGTGCGCATGACGCCACAGAAATACGACGCCAACATAGTGCAAGCCATGCTGGTCCAGGTGCGGCGCGACGCCGTGGGCCGCGGCACCACCACCTTTCTCGACCCCCACATCGTCTGCAACATCGGCGTACCCGACATTGACCATATGGCCGCCACCGTGCACCACAAGGCCACCGGCGGCCGGCATTATCTGACCTAAGGTGGCAGCAATTTTGCCGGATCCCCCGCGTTTTTGGCGTATGTAGGCAGTCCCTCGTCGCGATGGGAATGTCGCCTACCACGGATTTCCGACACGTGCTCAGCGAAGGCGTGTATCGGAAAACACTTCGCTCGCAGGCGACCTGACTACATTCCGCCTGGCCCCTTCTTGGTGGGCCGTGCGGGAGCTTTTGCTGGTGCGGCCCTTACGGGAGCGCGGCGCGCTTCGGCGTCCTTCTTGACCTGCTCGGCGACCTTCTCCGCCTCTTTCTCAAAAGCTGCCATCACGGCGTTGACGCCGAACTGGTCTGCATCTTCAGCGATGGGGAGGTCTTTGGGCACCGGCTGGGGCTTGCCCACCTTCCATAACGTTATGTCCAGCAGAGCTTGGTACTGGTCAGACGAAAGCGAGACGCCGCGCGGCACAGCGGTACGCGGCAGGCCGCCGCTGCCGGGGTCCTTCACCTGATTGGCGTCGGTGAAGAGCACGTAGTCACACTGTTTCTCCCGGGCTTCGGCGAGGACGGTCTCGTGGGGCGCTTCGGCGTCGAGCGGGACAGCTTCCATGTTGCGCTTGGTGATTTCGCTCATCAGGTTAATGCGCAGGTTATCGGTGGGCAGGTATTGGCCAGTCAGATCCTTGATCTTGACCACCCCGACGCGCACCACTCCGGCGCCCTTGGGCGCGACCGGGGTGACAGCAGCGGCAGACGGCGCAGGGGGCGCAGGCTGGGCGGGTGGTGCTGTGGGCTGCGGCCTCGCGACCGGCGAGGGGATGTTCATAGCAGCCATCTCCGCGGCATCTTCCATGTCGGCGGGCGGCTGGCCACCCATCATTCCGCTCATCGAGGGCACGCCCATCAGTTCCTGATAGCTCGAGACGACGCGACAACCCGCCGGCATCTCGAACAGTGATGCGTCCAAGGTGGCGGTGTTGAGTTCCACCACTTCAATATTGATAGTGGAAGTCTGCCCGCCACTACTCATGGTCATGGTTTGCTTGAGCGGATAACCCATCTTGGCAGCCCCGCTATGCTTATAGCGGTACTGGTCCTGGCAGTTCGGCCGCTGCGGCATCTGTGACTGCGGGGGCGCGGCTGCTCTGCAGGCAAGTTCGGGAGAGATGTCGGCGTACCAGCCATCGGTCTCCATGCGCATGTTGGCTGGGGTGCAGGCACCAGGCCCGGACTCGGCGGTCATGGTTGTCTTGATGTGGCGCGCGGTCAGTCCGAACAGCTTCTGCCGCTCGCCGGTGTCGGTCGAGGTGGTCGTGAACGTAACCAAGCCGCCTTTGCCGGACACCGCACCCGGGGGTGCTGATCCCACCGCTTGGCCTCCTTCGGCCAGCGGCACAACCAGGCAGGTCTTCGCCTGCGGGTTGATTGTAACCATTCGCTGTTTGTCGCACTGCGTGATGGTGACGAAGTTCATCCCCGGCATACCCATGCCGGATTCGTTGCGCTCGCGCGCGCCCTTCACGTAAGCCGTGCCCTCCATGGCGTGGCCGGCCACCGTGGTGCGGGTCTTGATCTTGTGGTCAGCGGCGGCGTGGGAGAGGAGTGCAAGGACGGAGAGAATGACGACACAGGTGCGATTCATCGGGCCTCCAGATGGTGAGCGACAGACATTCTATTGCAAGCTGGCCGGAGAACTAATCTGCCGCCGCAAGAAATTCCTCCACTGAAACACCAGCGCGAGCAAGCAGTGACCGAAGGGTGCCACGGGCAACGGTGGGTTGTTCGG
>DASYTX010000223.1:0-8517 GCA_036001865.1 Terriglobales bacterium | reverse complement strand
AAGCTGGCCACCTGGCCAGGAATCGAGGCAACAAAATCGCGGAAACAGCGGCGCACTTTGAGGCAGATCCACACAAGGAGAAGATCAAGAACTTATCCACATCGTGAGCACCTTCTGCTCACAAAGAGTGTGGGTCAAGATTGGATGGAAAAATTGGGTCAGGCTTCAGCGCAATTCAACATACCCGTGTTCGAATTTTTACCCGGCCAAGTTGCGCCGCTTTGTGGAGGCGCTGCGCGAGGGACTGCCTATGGGTATGGGCTTGCCGCCCCGCACGGCGAGGATCAGCCTGAGCCGGTGGTGGCAGTTTTACGCCCGCCTTGCGCTTACTTCCCGCACAGGCCTTTTTCCACCATCTCCACCAGGCGCTCGCCGGTCTTCTGCATCTGCGGGCCTAGGATCGGACCCAAGGGGCCGTCTATGACCAGCATGGCCAGCCCGTGCACCGCCGACCAGGCGAGGAACTCGGCGCCGGGACGGCGCTCGGGCGGCAGCACGTCGGCGCTCACGAGTTTGTCGAGTGCGGCGCCCAGCAGCTCGAAGGGGTCCAGCCCGCTTTGCCCTTTGCGCTCGGCATTGGCAGGCGTGCCCTGGCCTCTTTCTTTCAGGTCGTCCGAGGGGCCAAAAGCCGTGCGGAACAGCCCGCTCTCCGTCTGCGCAAAACGCAGGTAGCTGGCGCCAACCGCGCGGACGTTGGCGCGGGCAAAGTCGGCAGGCGGTAAATCTGGCGGCACGGCGGCCAGCTCGGCCTCCATGGCACGGGCCACGGCCGCCAGCGCGGCGGAGCGAACCGCATAGAGCAAGGCCTGGCGGCTGTCGAAATGCCGATACGCCGCATTGGGCGCCACGCCCGCGCGCCGGGTGGCTTCGCGCAGCACCACCGCCTCGGGCCCGCCGGCGCGGGCCAGCTCCACACCGGCTTCCAGCAAGGCACGCCGCAGGTCGCCGTGGCGGTAGGTGCTGCGGGGTGGTGGGGGCTTGGGCGCGCTCGACATCGCTTGTTATCTAATTGCTACCGCGTTGGATTCCTGGGGCTGCCAGCCGCCACCGAGCGCTCTGAAGGCAGCGACCGCTGCACGTGCTGATTCTGTTTGTGCTTGCGCTCGCGTATCGGAGGCACGTAGCAGGTTTTCGTCGGCCTGCAAGACTTCGATCAAGCTGAGTACCCCTTTTTGATACGCCGCAAACGAAGCTGATCGTGCGCGGCCGAGAGAGTCCACTCCCTGGACAAGTGCAGCGGCCTGCTCCTCGCGCTTGACCAGAGCCGAAAAGGCGTTTTCTACGTCCTCAGTTGCCCGCAGTACGGCAAGCCGATACGCAGCCAACATCTCGGCCTCCTGGCCCCTGGCCTGGTCGATCTGCGCGCTGATGCGGCCAAAATCGAACAGGCGCCAGCGCAGACCCAGCACGCCGGCGGCCTGATTCGCGCCGCTGGTGAACAGATTGCCACCGAACACCGACGTCGCGCTGCCAATCAGCCCACTCAGAGAGAGTTTGGGGTAGTACTCGGCGATGGCGACACCGATGCGGGCATTCGATGCGGCCAGGCGGCGCTCAGCCACAATCAGGTCAGGGCGGCGCCTTAGCAACTCACCCGGAGAGCCTGTCGCAGTGATTTGCGGGGCAGCAGGGATGACGCTGGCATCGGCCAATTCCATCCGATGCGTTCCGGGTGGGGAGCCCAGCATCACGTCAAGCGCGTTCATGGCCACGTCCAGACCCGCCTCAAGGACCGGCACGGATGCCCGAACCTGGGCAAGCGCACCTTCGGCCTGCCTCACTTGAAGTTCGGCCGCCAAGCCCTTCCCATACAAAAGGGTGATGGTTGATAGCAATTGCTGCTGCGTCTGCACCTGCCGGCGGGCGACGTCGAGGCGGGTTTGCAGCCCACGAATGATGATGTAGGTGTCGGCGGTCTGTGCCGCCACAACCAACCGGGTGGCGGCTGCGCCGGCCTCTGACGCCTGGTACCCGGCAAGCGCCGCTTCCTTTCCACGACGCAAGCCTCCGAATACATCCAGTTCCCAGCTCGCGCCCAGATTGGCTTCGTAAGAACTGCCGTGGCGGTCGAAACCGGGGCTCGAGCTCAAGACTTTGCCCAGAGGCGTTTCAAGGGATTGGTTGGCCCTGGCTGCCTGGCCGCTGACGTTGCCGGAAGGCAGCAACGCGGCATTTGCCGCCCCAAGCTCCGCGCGCGCCTGGGTGACGCGAGCGGACGCCTGCGCGAGATCGAGGTTCTGCTCCAACGCCAGCGTGACGAATCGGGTCAGTTGCGGATCGCCGAAACCCGTCCACCATGTGACGAGATCGGCATGGGCAGTGGCATGCCGCTGGTCTACCGCTGGTTGGCCCAGGTACTGTTGCGGCATGGGCGTATCGGGCCTGACGTAGTCGGGACCGACAGCGCAGCCGGCCGAGAGGCCGGCAACAATGAATATGGCAAGGGTGCGTTTGAGCAACATAGACTTGTTCCGGATCAGGTAGTCGATGCTGTGACTATAATACAAAATGGTCACTCGTTGTTCATTTCATTGAATAAAGGTAAGCTTCAGATCATGAACAAAGCGACCACTTATCCGGTTTCCGCCCGCGGCCCGGCCGACCACGACGTGCGAGATCAGATCGTTACCGCGGCCACCGAGCACTTCAGCCGCTACGGTTACGAGAAAACAACCGTCTCCGATCTCGCCAAGGCCATCGGGTTTTCCAAGGCTTACATCTACAAGTTCTTCGAGTCCAAGCAAGCCATTGGCGAGATGATCTGCGCGAACTGCCTGCGCGAAATCGAAACCGAGGTCAGTGCGGCTATTGCAGGGGCCGACACGCCGCCAGAGAAGCTCCGGCGGATGTTTAAAGCCATGACCGAAGCGAGCCTTCGCCTGTTTTTTCAGGACCGCAAGCTTTACGAGATTGCCGCATCGGCCGCTACAGAGCGCTGGCAGGCGGTTCATGCCTACGAAGAACGCATTCAGAAGCTGCTTCGGGACATCTTGCAGGAAGGTCGGCAAACCGGAGACTTCGAGCGCAAGACACCCCTGGACGAGACGGCGTTGGCAATCTATCTGGTCATGCGCCCCTACCTCAACCCTTTGCTCTTGCAACATAGCTTTGACTACAACAAAGAGGCGCCGGCGCATTTGTCCAGCCTGGTGCTCCGCAGCCTGTCACCTTGATGCAAAACTGTGACTATTGACTAATTTAGTCACTAGTACCATAATGAAAGTTCAATTCATTTCGTCAATGGGATTTTTATGCTCAGGCGTTACTTCGCTACATCTACAGTCATTTGTGCATTGCCTTTTGTGTTGGCCGCTTGCGGCGACAAGACGCAATCCGATCCCCGTACCGAGGCGCCGCTGGTACGTGTGGCCACCATTCAGGGCTCGGTTGCTGCGTCTCGCGCGTTCACCGGTACCGTAGCCGCCCGGGTACAAAGCGATCTGGGCTTTCGGGTCTCCGGCAAGGTGCTGGAACGCCTTGTGGATGCGGGGCAAGCCGTGAAGCGCGGGCAACCGCTCATGCGCATCGATCCCGTCGACCTGAAGCTCGCAGCTCATGCGCAGCGGGAAGCGGTCGCCGCCGCCCGGGCGCGGGCGCAGCAAACGGCGCAGGACGAGGCCCGCTACCAGGACCTGCGCGGAACCGGTGCAATTTCAGCCTCAGCCTATGACCAGGTCAAGGCTGCAGCAGATGCGGCCAAAGCCCAGCTCAACGCCACCGAGGCCCAGGCCGAAGTCGCTCGAAACGCGAGCCGCTATACGGAATTGGTGGCAGATGGCGATGGCATTGTCATGGAAACGCTGGCTGAACCCGGCCAGGTCGTCAACGCGGGGCAGGTCGTGGTGCGTCTGGCCCATGCCGGCCGCCGTGAAGCCGTCATTCAACTGCCGGAAACCTTGCGCCCTGCGGTCGGTTCAACCGGGCTGGCCACGCTCTTTGGCCAGGAAGGCGTAGCCGTTCCGACCAGACTCAGGCAGCTCTCGAACGCCGCGGACCGGCTGACACGCACTTTCGAGGCGCGGTATGTGCTGGATGGAGAGCTGTCCAACGCCCCATTGGGCAGTACAGTCACCGTTCAAATCCCGGATGCAAACTCCGCTACGCAAGGCGGCTTTTCGGTACCCATTGCCTCCCTGTCCGACGCGGGCAAAGGGCCGGGAGTCTGGGTCATCCAGGGCGAACCGGCAAAGGTTTCGTGGCGGCCAGTAAAGGTCCAGCGCCTGGGCGACGACAGTGCTCACGTTGCAGGTCAACTCAAGCAGGGTGACCGGATAGTCGCACTCGGCACACACCTGCTGCGCGAAGGCGAGCAGATTCGCGTGGCTGGTCAAGCGGTCGCAACCGTAAGCGCGCGGCCATGAGCGAAGGACGTTTCAACCTATCGGCGCTCGCCGTGCGCGAGCGCTCCATCACCCTGTTCCTGATCTGCCTGATCTCGCTGGCCGGGCTCATTGCGTTCTTCAAGCTGGGCCGGGCGGAAGACCCTTCCTTCACCGTCAAGGCGATGACGATCATTACAGCCTGGCCAGGGGCAACCCCGCAGGAAATGCAGGACCAGGTCGCCGAAAAGATTGAAAAGCGGCTGCAGGAACTGCGTTGGTACGACCGTACCGAGACCTATACCAGACCGGGCCTGGCCTTCACGACCTTGACCCTGCTTGACAGCACACCGCCCTCGGAAGTGCAGGAGCAGTTCTACCAAGCCCGCAAGAAGGTCGGAGACGAAACCAACAACCTTCCGTCCGGCGTGATCGGGCCGATGGTCAACGACGAATATGCAGACGTCACCTTTGCCCTGTTCGCGCTCAAGGCCAAAGGTGAGCCGCAGCGCTTGCTGGTGCGCGATGCGGAGACGCTGCGCCAGCGGCTGCTGCATGTGCCGGGCGTCAAGAAGGTCAACATCGTCGGCGAGCAGTCCGAGCGCATCTACGTCGAGTTCTCGCATGAGCGTCTGGCAACGTTGGGCGTCAGCCCGCAGGAGGTATTCGCCGGGCTCAACAGTCAGAACGCCCTGACGCCCGCAGGCTCGGTGGAAACCCGGGGCCCGCAGGTGTTCATTCGCCTGGACGGCGCGTTCGACGAATTGCAGAAGATCCGCGATACGCCGGTCATTGCGCAGGGACCCACCCTGAAGCTGTCGGACATCGCCACGATCAGGCGCGGCCATGAAGACCCCGCAACTTTCCTGATACGCAATGGCGGCGAACCCGCGCTGCTGCTCGGCATCGTCATGCGCGACGGGTGGAACGGGCTCGACCTCGGCAAGGCGCTGGATAAAGAGGTGGCGGCGGTCAACGCCGATCTGCCGCTCGGTATGGGCCTGACCAAGGTCACGGACCAGGCTGTCAACATCAGTTCGGCAGTCGATGAATTTATGGTCAAGTTCTTCGCCGCGCTGCTGGTGGTCATGGTGGTGTGTTTTGTCAGCATGGGCTGGCGGGTCGGTATCGTGGTCGCCGCAGCCGTGCCGCTGACGCTGGCGGCAGTCTTCGTCGTGATGCTCGCGACCGGCAAGAACTTCGACCGAATCACGCTCGGCTCGCTGATCCTGGGGCTGGGCCTGCTGGTCGACGACGCCATCATTGCGATCGAAATGATGGTGGTGAAGATGGAGGAAGGCTACAGCCGCATCGCCGCCTCCGCCTATGCCTGGAGCCATACTGCCGCGCCCATGCTTTCGGGCACACTGGTCACGGCCGTCGGTTTCATGCCCAATGGTTTCGCCCGGTCGACTGCGGGGGAATACACCAGCAATATGTTCTGGATCGTCGGTATCGCGCTGATCGCTTCGTGGGTGGTCGCCGTGATCTTCACGCCCTATCTGGGCGTCAAACTACTGCCCGAACTCAAGCCGGCCGAAGGCGGCCACGAGGCGCTCTACGACACCCCGCGCTACAACCGCTTTCGCCGACTTCTGGGACGCGTGATCGCGCGCAAGTGGCTGGTCGCCGCTTCCGTTGTGGGTCTGTTCGTGCTGGCCATACTCGGCATGGCGGTCGTCAAAAAGCAGTTCTTTCCGATCTCTGACCGGCCCGAAGTGTTGATCGAGGTGCAGATGCCCTATGGCACGGCTATCGTCCAGACCAGCGTCGCCACGTCGAAAGTGGAAGCCTGGCTGGCCCAGCAAAAGGAAGCCAGGATCGTCACCGCCTACGTCGGCCAGGGCGCGCCGCGCTTTTACTTCTCGATGGGGCCGGAGCTGCCCGATCCATCATTTGCAAAGATCGTGGTGCGCACCGACAACCAGGACGAGCGCGAGGCATTGAAACACCGGCTGCGACAGGCCATCGCCGAAGGGCTTGCACCGGAGGCACGGCTGCGTATTACCCAGCTCGTATTCGGACCTTATTCACCGTTCCCGGTGGCCTACCGGGTCACCGGCCCTGACCCCGACAAGCTGCGCGAAATTGCGGCAGATGTGCAGCAGGTCATGGCCACCAGTCCGATGATGCGCACCGTCAACACCGACTGGGGCATGCGTACGCCCGCCCTGCATCTCACCTTGCAACAGGACCGGTTGCAAGCCGTCGGGCTGAGTTCCAGCGCGGTGGCGCAACAACTGCAATTCTTTCTGACGGGAGTCCCCATCACCTCCGTGCGCGAAGATATCCGTACGGTACAGGTCGTCGCTCGCGCGGCTGGTGAGGTGCGGCTCGACCCCGCCAGGGTCGGCGACTTCACGCTGGCTGGCGCCAACGGGCAGCGAATTCCACTGTCTCAACTGGGCAAGGTCGACATACGCATGGAGGAACCCGTCATGCGTCGGCGCGACCGCATGCCCACGATCACCGTCCGCGGCGACATCGCCGAAGGCTTGCAGCCACCGGACGTGTCGGCAGCGATTACCCGGCAGCTTCAGCCTGTCATGGACAAGTTGCCGAGCGGCTATCGCATTGACCAGGCGGGCTCCATCGAAGAATCAGGCAAGGCGACGGTGGCGATGCTGCCGATCTTTCCCATCATGCTGGCATTCACCCTGCTCATCATCATCTTGCAGGTGCGCTCAATCTCCGCGATGGTCATGGTTTTCCTGACCAGCCCGCTGGGACTGATCGGCGTGGTGCCAACCCTGCTTCTGTTCCAGCAGCCATTCGGCATCAATGCGCTGGTCGGGTTGATTGCGTTGTCGGGAATCCTGATGCGCAATACGCTGATATTGATCGGGCAGATCCGCCACAACGAACAGGCGGGACTGGCTCCATTCCACGCGGTCGTCGAGGCCACTGTGCAGCGAGCCCGGCCGGTGGTCCTGACAGCCTTGGCTGCGATCCTGGCCTTTATCCCGCTGACCCATTCGGTGTTCTGGGGCGCCCTCGCTTACACGCTGATCGGCGGCACCTTCGCTGGGACGGTTCTGACTCTGGTATTCCTGCCGGCCATGTATTCCATCTGGTTCAAGATCCGCCCGGCAACAGAAACTGATCCGCGCTGATTTGCTCTTCTTCACCATTCACTTATCGAAAGGATCTGCTATGTCGAAATCTATCGTTGTCGTTGTTACGGGCGTGTCATCGGGCATCGGGCGTGTCACCGCAGAAAAGTTCGCCAAGCGAGGATGCCAAGTGTTCGGTAGCGTGCGCAGCATTGCCAAAACGAAACCACTGCCTGTTGAATTCCGTCGAAATCTGACCCACTTAGAGCAGTAATTTCCATCCAAACCTGACCCACGTAGGCCCTACCCTGCTAGTTTTGAAAGCAGGGAGAAATTAGGAGTGATAGACGTGGCGACATTGGATGTCATCAGGCGTTGGGCATTGCGAGATCAGATGTCCATCCGCGAGATTGCAAGGCGTACAGGCCTGGCTCGCAACACAGTGAAGAAGCACCTGCGATCGGAAGAGAGCGAGCCCAAGGACCCAAGGCGGGTCAGCTCCAGCAAGCTTGATCCCTACGCCGAGAAGCTGGCCACCTGGCTGGGAATCGAGGCAACAAAATCGCGGAAACAGCGGCGCACTTTGAGGCAGATCCGCACAAGGAGAAGATCAAGAACTTATCCACATCGTGAGCACCTTCTGCTCACAAAGAGTGTGGGTCAAGATTGGATGGAAAGATTGGGTCAGGCTTCAGCGCAATTCAACATCCCATAGACGTGGGAGTGTTTCGTACTCTATTACGCGTGCCCCGCTTAAGATGACGTAATTGTTTTGGACTCTATTACTTTGTTGTGAACTCTATTACTTCGAACCATACAATGGTTTGATTGAAAAGAGTCCACAACAACCTTTCAGAGAGAGATCCGCATTTTGATGCCAGCGTTGTATCGTCTAAAGTCCACAACTTTTTCAAGGAAGTTGTTTTCGTGAACGTAGCGTCAAGAATAGAGTCCACAACAGCCCTTCCAGCGTCTTCTCCGCTTCTTCCTCCGGGCTCGTTGATCTATTCAGCAGTAGTAATTGCTCAGAGATTCGGAGGGTATCCGAGTAGAGGACTTGCGGTGGAACGAGTTTACGGGCACCGCAAAGGAAGCCCAGCCAATTTTTTCGGTGCGGGTGCGAATAACATTGCCCGCAGCTACTT
>DASYTX010000222.1:0-5626 GCA_036001865.1 Terriglobales bacterium | reverse complement strand
TCATTTGTGGTCTCCCTTCGTACCTGCCGCATTCCGTGCGTCCGCAGGTTGACTCGCGGCAGCGCTCTTCGGCTTCGCTGCATGGTCCAGCCTCCTGCGTGATGAAGGTTGCGCCCAAAGGGCGATGACCACAATGCACCCCGGCTCAAGCGCCATCAAAAACAGGTCACGCCACAACTCTTAGCAGGAAAAGGAGTTGCAGCGACAAGTCACCAGCGGGGTGCGCATTCGGTACTCGGTGCTTGGTCCCCGGCAAGGCTTTGCTAGACTATGCCCCACTGCCATGACCGAGCCGGTGCCGCAAAAACGCGTGTACCGCTTCGGCGTCTTCGAAGCCGATCCGCAAACCGGAGAACTGCGCAAGGCCGGGGTTCGGCTGCACGTCCAGGAGCAGCCGTTTCAAGTGCTGCTCATGCTGCTGGAGCGCCCGGGAGAGCTGGTCGCGAGAGAGGAGGTGCGCCAGAAACTCTGGTCTGACACGTTTGTCGATTTCGACCATAGCCTGAATACAGTAATTAACAAGTTGCGCGAGGCCCTGGGCGACTCGGCCAACAGCCCGCGGTTTATCGAAACCCTCGCTCGTCGCGGATACCGCTTCATCGCTCCGGTCGAGGTCGCGATGCCTCCAATGTGGGCTACCGCGGCGCCCGCACCTTCAACTGCTGAAGCTCCGCAGCCCACAGTGCAGCTCCCACCCTTTGCTGACGAGAAAGCGCCGCCAGCTTCGACCGTGGCTACCGATAAAGGCGCTTCGAGGGGCGGCGTGCTGACGCGCGCTGAAGAAGTGCCGGCGGCGCCACGCGGCATCGTCCTGTCGCTATTCGCGCTGATCCAGGTGATGTACCTGTGCTTCTACCTGGTCTCGCTGGGTAAGCTGACATCGGTCGAGCGACTGGTCCGTGAGGGTGTTGCGCGGCCCCAATGGGTGCTGGTCCTGCTTATCGTCACCGCCGTGGTCGGTATCCCAACGCGGCTTTATCTGCTCGCAGCCGTGGCTTTCGGCTACCAGGGCCTGGGGCGGAAGTTCCAGAAACTCTTCGCTTTCATCTTTCCACTGGATGAACTCTGGGCGCTGGCGCCGTTCCTCGTCGTCCACAAGATCGGCTTCGGCCTGGCATTGGCCGCTACCGCCGCGTTGCTCTACCTGCCATTCTCTCAGCGCACCTTGATGCTGATGGCCTACCGCCGCGCCTGAAGCGTCGGTAACGGGAACGGTTTATTTTTCGAGGAAAGTCCCGCGCGATCAGCGCGGGTGCTGCGGGGCGGCCTGCGCTTTGTCGTCCTGCGAATCGATCCAGGTCTGGATCTGATGGCGGTTGTCGTCGTTGGGATCGAAGCGCACGCCCAGCAGCTTCTCGCGCTTCCACCAGACCACGCCGTGTACGGTCACATGGGGTCCGCCGGGCAGACTGAAGCTGAGCGTCACCGGTTCGGCAACGCGCAACTGGCCGGCGTTCTCCAAAGCCATGCCGCCTGCGCCCACCTGGATGCTGGAGGCATGTAGCGTCTGGCGGTAGCCCTCGACACGCACGCCTGTAACCAGCGGCACGCGCGGATACTGTCGCGGTTGGAAGTTTACTTTCGACATTGCGCTCTGGGCTCTGCGCGCCCCAGTTGGGACGCCTCTAGCGTAGTCTCTCGCAGTGTTGTCGCGGACGCAATATGAGGTGGGGTTCAACACACGTCTGCGTCGCTGGCAACACGGAAGCCGTAGTCGGCGTACTGATAGTCGGGAGGAATGCTGGAGCGGGCGGAGCAGCGGGCAATCCTGATGTGGTGCCGCCATGATCCGCCGCGGGAGGCGCGACGGCTGCCCTCAACCGGCCCCTGCGGATTGCGCTCCGGCGAGACGCGATAATAGTCAGCTCGGTACCAGTCGCTGCACCACTCGTGCACATTTTCGCAGATGTCGTACAAGCCAAAAGCGTTCGGCGCAAATCGGCCTACCGGCTCCGGACCCGTCTTCCAGCGAGCGTGATACTCAGGACGCGATTCGGGCGGCTCGTCGCCCCAGGGGAAAAGTTGTCCGTCCACGCTGCCACGAGCCGCTCGTTCCCACTCCGCCTCCGTGGGCAGGCGATAACGACGGCCGGTCACGCCGGTGAGCCATTGGCAATATGCCCCCGCGTCAAACCATGACACGGACACGACTGGCTGGTCAGGGTGGCTAAAGTGAGGATCATGCCAAAGCGTGGGTGGGGAAACGCCGGTCACCCGGAGGAACTCGGCATATTCGGCGTTCCGCACCTGAAAGGCTGCCAGACAGAATGCGTCCACCCACACCCGGTGAGCAGGCCGCTCATCGTCTCTCCCGGCGTCACTCCCCATGGTGAACCACCCTTCCGGAATCCGCACCAGTGGGGGTTCCAGCAACCTGCCGCCGAGCGTCGGGGCGGAAATCGCCATTAGCCGAGAATTGTAATGGTTGAGGTCGGCTTGCAGTGGGCCTCATCATCCTCCCCCTCTCAAGCTACTTTCAGTCCCAGTTCCAGCTACTCAGAATTTTCCCGTGTCAACCCACGCCTGCTTGACTACCGACCACCAGTCGACCGCGAGTCCCTCGGTGACGTAGCGGTACGAGAACCAGGCATAGCCGCTCAGGCCCCAACCAGTACCCCAGGAATTCCGTACCAGCAGTGCGCCCTGGTCCCCGTTGATGGTCAGATTGTCGTCGTACCCGACGGCGACATTGGCGTGGCCTCCATGCAGTCGGCTGTTCGCAGCGGGAAAGGCGACCAGGCCGCTCGCGGGAACCTGCCTGTACTCGTCGTAGACAGGAAAACCGAACATGCTGGGGAACTCTGACGCCAGGTATTGCTTGATGCGCTGCAGTATCTGCGGGCCAGTCAGCGGCGAAGGATCGAGGCGGAAGTACTTGATGGCCTGGTAGTTGGAGGCAAACGAGTAACAAAACGCGGTGGGCTCGTCGTCGAAGCGCGCGATGTCGTAAGGCCAATACTTCTCCGGAGGAGCTCCGAAGAGGGCCAGCGCCCCCATGGTCGAGCGGAGATAGGCTCCCGTGTCGCCGGCCAAGCCCAGCAGATTGCGGGTCGCCTTGTAGATGAACAGCCGTGAGGCGTCGATGTAGCGCCCGCTGGCACGCTTCCCGAAATATTCAACAGTGCGGCCGCCGAATTTGCGGTGCACGACCCCAGCGCACCTTGATCTTCGATCGGTGAGCAGAAGGGCCGCAGGTCGAACTGTAGGTTGCAAGGCGGGAGCGGCGGCAGCCGCGGTTCGCGCCGAAGTGCCTCCCTTAGTGGTCACCGCGCCCGTGTGAAAGGCCGCCTTAGTCTTTGCAAGCAACGAGGAAACCTCCTGGGTTTGTTCGGTATAGTCCTTGATACTTGGGACATCGGGGAGCCACCCCAGTCCGCGCGTTTCTGAAGCTGGCATAGGAAAACCTCCTGTGCAGCGCACCATAAGCCCCGCATTGGCCAACCCTGGGAGAAATCTGGAAGCTGTTCGGATTTCAGAACACGGTGGGGAGGGGGCGGAAAAGTCGGTGGGAAATATTAAAGGGCTGCAACGTTGGTTATGCTCCAGCCGCCGACTCCTGCGAGGGAGTCAACGGCGTGGAAACATGCACCGTCACAGCCCCTGATGCGACCACTGCTTTCGCAGTCCCAAACCCCAACGTCTCCTCGCAGAGCTTCGTCGGTTTTTTCGGGTCTGGTTGCCCAGCGGGTTGCCCCGCTCGGCTGATCACCCAGCCTACTTTGGACTGGCCACTATTTGCAGCCAACCCTTTCGACCGTCGACGAACGACAAACTAAATACCCACGGAATGGTTGTCAACGCCCATTTCTGGTGCAACTGTGGAAAACGTGGACTGCATCAATTAATGTGCAGATAGCAAAACGGCCCCGTGATTCGCGGGGCTCACCGGGGATGATCGTCTTTTCTCCACAGAGTTTTTCACGACGCGGTGGAAATGCATGTCCGTGTTCATGTCCGTGTTGAAGGCGAACCAAATAAACGTCTTGACCCAGCAACATTTCAAACGCATCTTGTTTCCAATCGAACAAAGAATGGAATGCTGCATCTCGTAGCCTACGTCGACGGCGGCTCTCATGGGAATCCAGGCCCGGCGGGCATCGGCATCGTCATGGAGGGCGCTGCCGGCGGCCCCGTCACCATCGCCAAATGGATCGGGCACCAGGACAACAATGTGGCGGAATACGTCGCCCTGCTCGAAGCCCTGCAATACGCTTTGACGCTAAAGGCCAAGGCGCTGCACGTCTACTCTGATTCCCAAGTGGTGGTCAGGCAAATGACCGGGGAGTACGCCTGCCGGAGCCCGCGACTGTATTCCGTCCACTGGACGTGCCGCAAGCTGGCTCGTTCGCTCAAGTTCTCCATCTCCCATGTCGGCCGCGAGCACAACACCGAGGCCAACCGCCTGGCCAACCGGGCGGTCCTTCTCCGCAGCCTGGCTCGCAGCTCTGAAAGAGCCGTGTACCCCTAGAGTCTGCCTCTACCATCAGTTTGCCCGAGTTCGGCCCCGTGCCACCGCAAGCTGGCCCTTGCGCGAAAAGTTGATGGACTCGCCCAACTCCAATCAGGGCTGAGCGAAAGGCAGGAGTCTACGACTGGGTAGGTGCAATCAGCAAGCCTGGACGCTTAGTGTGGCTCCGCACCGGACTTGTGCATCTCCATCACGAACAAATGGATGATTCTTCCGGTTTCCGGGTTCATCTCCGGGATAACGCGGTAGCTCTCGCGGCGGGCGACATAGCCCTGCGACTCCATTTCCAGCACACGGCGATGGAAGCTGTCCGCGTCCCATTCCCGGATTTCGATTACCTCAGCCATACGACCTATTCCCTCGTGGCGATGCGGGCGCTGGTACGAGTTATGTCTATACCCTCGGTCGCGTCGGCCTGAGTGATGTAGATCACATGCGCATGTGAAACATGTCACCGGTTGGACTTGTTGAAGCGAGCGAGCCGTGAAACATTGCTTGCGCTGGCTCCATCCAGTTGTTAAGTTTTCGAGCGCGATGGCCCTATCGGCGAGCAGGGGCAGCGTAACATGCCCTTGGTGGCTCACTGTTGCACTGCTTGTCCTGAGCGCACTGTCAGCCTTCCCACAGGCCCCAGACTGCCTTTCCTGCGATGCTGACAAGTCGCTCACCACCACGGACGCCAGCGGCAAGCAGAAGAGCGTGCACGTGGATCCGGCGGCCTTCCAGGCGTCGGTACACGCGGTCCTGGGTTGCTCGGATTGCCATGCCGGCGTCAAGGCCTATCCGCATGATCCGGCACCGGCCAAGGTTGATTGCGGGCAATGCCACGCCGACGCGGTCGCCGGCCATAGAAACAGTGTTCACGGGACGGCGGTCGCACAGGGCTCAGAGAGAGCGGCAACTTGCACGGGCTGTCACGGAGATGCCCATACCCTGCGCCCCTCCGGAGATCCAAAATCGCGCACTCACCGAGCCAACATTCCGGCCACCTGCGGATCGTGCCACGGCGTGAAGTTCGTGATGGAAGGCCGCGGGCTGAGCACGCAGCCCTTCGAGTCGTACGCGCAAAGCGTCCACGGCAAGGCGGTGGCGAACGGCTCAGCGAAGGCGGCCGTCTGCACCGATTGTCATCGCAGCCACGACGTCCTGCGCGCCGGC
>DASYTX010000221.1:0-1590 GCA_036001865.1 Terriglobales bacterium | reverse complement strand
GCCAGCACCAGCCGGTCATCGTCCACCACCAGAATGTGCCGCTGCGCCTCTTTCCTATCCTGCGCTGGCGTCTTCTGCTCACCTTGCATGCGCCCTACCCCGTTCGGCCAACAGAGGCGGAGTCAGCGTCAGCACCACTTCCACCTTATCGCGCCCGCCATTGAAGACTAGGCTGCCCCCCGGCGAAGCGAGCAGCGTCCGCACCATCCCCAGGCCGTGGCCCAGGGTGCGCCCCTTCGAAAAATTGAAGCTCGCCGGCAGGCAACCGCGATTGGTGATGCGTATTTCCACTGCATTCTTCGTTTCACATAACGAGACGTGGACCAGTTTGTTGCCAGCTTGCGCTGGTTGATGTTTCAGCGCGTTGAATACCAGCTCGTTGAGCGCGACCGCCACGGACACCGCCTCCGTCCCCGCGACGCACAGCGGTCGTGGCAGTTCGCGCTCGATCTTCCTCTCGATACGTCCTCCGATCAGGCTTTCGGCGGTGTCGCAGATTGCGTCCGTCATATCCCCCAGGTCGAGCAGGCCGTCCGAACGCGTCTCCTGCAACCCATAGACCAACGCCACCGATTGCAGCTGGGCGATCGTTTCCTCGATGTCGGACGCAACGGCGGGAGATTTCCTGATTTTCTGGCGCAGCAGCCCGACCACGCCTTGCAGGCTGTTCTTGATGCGGTGGTGAACCTCCCTGACCAGCGCATCGCGCTGTCGCACCGCGTTAGCCAGCAGTTCCTGCTCCGCCCGTTTCCGGTCGGTGACGTCCTCGGCGATGCCGCAATTGAGCGGTGATCCGTCGCCGCCCTTCATCTTATAAGAGCGGTCCCGGATCCAGCGCTGAGTGCCGTCGGGGCGGATGATGCGGTACTCGACGTCAAGGGGCTCGCCGCGCACCATTTTCTCTATCTCCTCCCGCACCTTAGGCAGGTCCTCACAGTGTATGGAGTTCATCCAGCTGCGGGGGTCGCTGTAAAGCGATTCCCGGCTTCTGCCCCAGATTTCCTCGTAGGCCTGGCTCACGTAAATGACTTTGTCACCAGCGAGCGTGTTGATCCAGAACACCTGGCGGATGTTCTCCGCCAACTGGCGGAAACGCTCCTCGCTTTCGCGCAGCGCGTCTTCGGCGCGTTTGTGCTGAGTGATATCACGTGAAACCACCAGAAGCTTTTCCGGCCTGCCGTCCTTGCCGAGTATTGGCGTTACGAGTTCATCCCACCATTTGGGGACACTTTTCACGGTGGGGCAATAGCCTTCGAATCTGCTGGCCTCCCCGGCCCGCGCGTCCTCCAGAGCCTTGTGGGCACTCTCGCGATCGCTGCCATGCCAGAAATCCAGATAGGACTTGCCGAGCAGAGAAGACTCATCCTCGACCTCCAGCAAGCGCTGGCCGCCGGCGCTGATCGACAGCAGCCGCCCCTCGAGGTCGAGCACCTTGATGCAGTCTCGGCTGCTTTCAATCATGCCGCGGAGGAACTCATTGCTCTCGCGCAGCTCCTGTTCTACGCGCTTGCGCGCAGTAATATCGTTCGAGATACCGACGACTACCCACGGATTACCGTTCTCATCAAAAACCGGCACCTTGCGTACATG
>DASYTX010000220.1:0-5276 GCA_036001865.1 Terriglobales bacterium | reverse complement strand
ACGGGGTTGGGCTGGTTAAGCTGATGGGGCGTCACTCGGGGTTCATCGCCGCGCATGCCAGTCTTGCCAATCCGGACGTCAACTTCTGTCTGGTCCCGGAAGTCCCTTTTTCACTCGAAGGCCCTGGCGGGTTTCTGCACGCCTTGGAGCGCCGCTTAGCAAGCCGCCATCACGCAGTGATCGTGGTGGCGGAGGGAGCGGGACAAGAGTTTCTGCGAGACCCGGCGCATCAGGAGTACGATGCCTCAGGCAATCTGCGGCTGAAAGATGTCGGGGTCTTCCTGCGGGATCAGATCACGCGCCACAGCGCCGCACGCGGCATAGAAATGACCATCAAATATATCGACCCCAGTTATATCATCCGCGGTCTGCCCGCCAACTCGCTCGACTCGGAATTTTGTCTCCTGCTCGGCCAGCACGCAGTGCACGCCGGCATGGCAGGACGTACTAACACGGTAGTGGGCTATTGGAACCAGCGCTTCATCCATATACCGATCGCCTTGACCACCGCCTCGCGCAAACGACTCGATCCGCAGGGAGATGTCTGGCAATGCGTATTGCGCTCGACCGGCCAGCCCGCTGCGATGGTTGGCACTACGCTCCCTAAACTGAATTGATGGTAACTTGCGTGTTCGTGCTTCGACTTCGCTTTCGCGTAGCCTGTCCTGAGCTTGTCGAAAAGCAATTGAGCTATGAGCCGGAGACGGAAACCCGGAACCGTAAACCCCTGCGCCGACCCTCGGTATTGGGCACGGCATGGGAGTTGCGATTTGGTCCTGACAATCGCTTTCGGGTATTTTATCGGACTGATCAGCCAAGCCATGAAATTCACATCCTGGCAATCGGGATCAAGATTGGGAATCGGCTGTTTATTGGTGAAGAGGAGTTTGAACTATGAAAATCGTCCCCGCCACTGAAGTTCAGGATCATTTCAGGAACTATCTGGACGAGTGTAAGGAAGGACCGGCAATCGTCACCCACAAGGATCGACCGGTCACTGTGTTGGTGTCCGTCCCAGAGGGGGATGAACTAGAACGTCTTGTGCTTGCTCACACACCGAGGTTCCGCCGTCTCCTGGACGCTGCCGAACGACGGATCCGACGAACAGGAGGAATCAAGCATAAAGATTTTTGGAAAGCGGCTCAGGCAAAGAAATGAAACGCGCAGGCTACCATTGCTAAGACACCAAATACCCTCGCGCCAACTCGCGGAACGTGTTGACCTCTTTGGCTTGCCAAGCCTCATCGCGTTCGAGCTCTTTGGCTATCAGTGCCGCGACACGGGGAGCCATGGCTATCGCGGCTTTGGCATTGAGAAAGAGCGCCCGGGTGCGCCGCGCCAGCACATCTTCCAGCGTGCGTGCCATCTCAAAGCGAGTGGCCCAAATGACTTCAGCGCCGCAGTATGGCAGGGTCGGATGCAGCGGCTCCGCCAGGCTGGCATCGGCGCGCAGCAAATCCAGAATAGCAGGGGCATCGGCGCCATAGACCGCGAACGGACCAAACCTGTCGACATCGCGATGGAATCCATGAATATTGAGATCTCTGGTAACGCAGGGTTTTTCCGGCACTCGGGCCAGGGTCGCCGCCTGGTTGACACAGTCTTCCGCCATATTGCGATAGGTGGTCCACTTGCCGCCGGCGATGGTCAGCAGACCGGAATTGTCAATGTGAATGGTGTGATCCCTGGACAGCGCGGCGGTGTTCTTGCTGCCCCTGGTTCCAACCAGCGGCCGAATCCCGGCGAAAGCACTGAGGACGTCACTGCGAGTGGGAGTTTTCTCCAAGTAATGTCTCGCCCTGCTAAGAATAAACTCGATCTCCTCTTCCAGAGGAACGGGATCGAGAGCAACATTGGTGATCGGCGTGTCCGTCGTGCCCACGAGCGTGTGCTCGTGCCAAGGGATGGCAAACATCACGCGCCCGTCGCTCGTATGCGGCACCATGATGGCGCTGTTGCCGGGAAGAAACGACCGGTCAAACACCAAATGAACGCCTTGACTAGGGGCAATCATGGCAGTGACCTGCGCATCAGCCATACGACGCACGGAGTCACAAAAGGCGCCGGCGGCGTTGATTACGACCTTGGCGCCAGCCTGGAATTCCTTTCCGTTCTCCAGATCTCTGGCCCTGACTCCATCGATGAACCCTTCTGCATCACGGGAGAATCCGGTTACTGGCGCGTAGTTCAGCAGCGTCGCGTCTTGCTCCGCGGCAGTCGCGACCAAATTGATGAGCAGCCGCGCATCGTCGAACTGACCATCGTAGTAAATGACCCCGCCGCGCAAGCCTTCAGTCTTGATGGTTGGCAACCGCTCCAGTGTTTCTTCGCGCGAGAGCATCTGCGACGGGCCGAAGCCGTACTTGCCGGCGAGCAGATTGTAGACTTTCAGACCCAGGCCGTAGAATGGCGCTTCCCACCACTCGTAGTTAGGAACGACGAAGCCAAGGTCATGGACAAGGTGCGGCGCATTCTGTCGCAGCAGTCCCCGTTCCTTGAGTGCTTCCATTACCAAAGAGATATTGCCCTGTTCCAGGTAACGCACTCCTCCGTGCACAAGCTTCGTGCTGCGGCTGGAGGTGCCCTTGCCAAAGTCGCTTTGCTCAAACAGTACCACTTCATAGCCGCGTGAAGCCGCATCGACCGCCACGCCCACCCCAGTCGCACCGCCACCGATGATCGCCATATCCCACGGCTCTTGCCGGTCTAAAACCCGGCTCAGCATCTCCAGCCGCTTCATTCAGCGCTCTCCCACCCTTTGGTGCGCTCCAAGGCGGCATGCCAGCGTTCCCGCAATGCCTTCGCTTGCCTGCGCGACATGTGTGGTTCAAAGCGACGCTCTACACGCCACTGATCGGCAATCTCCTGTGGACTCTGCCAAAAGCCCACCGCCAGGCCGGCGAGGTAGGCCGCGCCCAAAGCGGTCGTTTCCGTCACGGCTGGGCGCACGACCGGGACGTCGAGCAGATCCGCCTGGAACTGCATCAGCAGGTTGTTCTGCGCGGCGCCGCCATCGACGCGCAGTTCCGGCAGTGCGACGCCGGTATCGGCCTGCATTGCTTCCAGCAGGTCCGCTACTTGGTAGGCGATACTTTCCAGAGCCGCCCGCGCGATATGCGCCGCGGTGGTACCACGCGTGATTCCGATAAGCGCGCCGCGCGCATACGGATCCCAGTGCGGAGCGCCCAGTCCAGCGAAAGCCGGCACCAGATATACTCCACCGTTGTCTGGCACCGAGGTAGCAAGCGCCTCAACCTCTGCCGATGAACGAATTAACCCTAATCCGTCCCGCACCCACTGCACCACTGCTCCGCCGACAAAGACGCTTCCTTCTACGGCGTACTCCGTCCGTCCTGCTATCTTCCAAGCAATTGTCGTCAGCAAGCGGTTGCGTGACGCCACTGGCCTCTCGCCTGTGCTCTGCAGCAGGAAACAACCAGTTCCATAGGTGTT
Organism: Terriglobales bacterium; assembly: GCA_036001865.1. Classification (GTDB taxonomy): domain Bacteria; phylum Acidobacteriota; class Terriglobia; order Terriglobales; family Acidobacteriaceae; genus DASYTX01. The sequence continues at coordinate 1,823 of DASYTX010000220.1, read as the reverse complement.
CTTGGTCAGCCCCGGGCTGACACACAGCTGACCAAAGAGCGCCGCTTGTTGGTCTCCGGCAATGCCGCCTATCGGTATTTGTGCTAGTCCTCGCGGGAAAGTAATTTCTCCGTACACCTCGCTGGAAGAATGGACTTCAGGCAGCAGGCTGGCCGGAATGCGGAACAAACCCAGGAGTTCCTCATCCCACGTGCCGGTATGGATGTTGAAAAGCAGAGTGCGCGCAGCGTTGCTCACATCAGTGATGTGCCTCCGTCCGCCGGTGAGCTTCCAGACCAGCCAGCTATCCACCGTACCAAAAGCCAGTTTTCCCGCTTCTGCCCGCTGCCGTGCGCCGGGCACGTTGTCCAAGATCCACACAACTTTGGAGCCGGAAAAATACGCGTCGAGCAAAAGCCCAGTGCGTTGCTGGATGAGGGGCTCCCAGCCGTCCGCTCTGAGCTTGTCACACAGCGAGGCCGTGCGTCGGTCCTGCCACACGATGGCGTTAGAGATCGCCTGACCTGTGTCACGGTCCCAGACAATGGCCGTCTCGCGTTGATTGGTGATACCGACGGCAGCGATATCGCGCGGCTGCAGCCGCGCCTGATCGAGAGCCGTAAGGGCGACACTCATCTGGGCGTTCCAGATCTCTTGCGGATCATGCTCCACCCAACCGGCTTGGGGAAAAATCTGAGCAAATTCTTTTTGTGCGACCGCTTTGATCGCACCATCGTGATCAAACACGATAGCGCGAGCGCTCGTGGTTCCCTCATCCAAGGCGAGAATATACGACACTGCATCCTCCAAACGAACCGCAAAATCTCCCCACGGTGAACGAGTCTGTAGTAGTATATCGCACTTCGCAGGTCGGCGGGAGGAAAATTCTTCTGAGAAACATGGAGCCCAAGCCCGCAGTGTCCCAAGGGACTGAGCGGAGGGAGAATGCCACTTCACTTTCCCACCCTGCGCCTCCGTTTACAGGAGCTTCCTGGCAGGATAGTACAAGGACGGCGGACACAAGCGCCTGTACCTGGGGAGACAGCCTATATCCTTTCGCAGCAACAGCACCCAAAAGATGGAAGAAGGGAGATACCAGACCGTCCATGGTGCGTCCTGATCTTACTATAGTCTGTCCATCCTGCCGGACACCGAATCCTCCAGCTGTCGCTTTCTGTGGTGCCTGTGCTCGACCCCTGGCAGCGTTTATTGCTCCTGTGCCTCCCGTACCCGAGCCGGGAACGGCGGGGCTGGGAGTACCTCTCTCAGACCGCTCGGCGGAGGGGGTTTTCGTCGGGCGAGAGCGGGAGACCGCGCTGCTCCGGGCAGGTCTGGACGATGCCTGCTCCGGCCGCGGACGGGTGCTGTTAGTGACGGGTGAGCCGGGAATCGGAAAAACCCGCATTATCAACGAACTGGCCATGCACGCCCGGCAGCACGGAGTCCAGGTGCTGCCGGGTCGTTGCTACGAGGGCGAAGGCGCCCCGCCGTTCTGGCCCTGGGTGCAGATTGTACGGGCGTATATGATTGATTGTGACCTTGCGACCCTGCGGACCGAGATGGGCCCGGGGGCGGCTGACATCGCCCTGGTATTTCCCGAAGTGCGTGAGCGGCTGGCCGACCTGCCCACCCCTTCGGGCTTAGGCTCTGAACAAGCCCGGTTTCGCTCCTTCGATGGCTTTACCACCTTCCTTAAGCATGCTGCGCAACGACAACCGCTCATGCTCATTCTGGACGACCTGCACTGGGCCGACACTCCTTCATTGCTGTTACTGCAGTTTGTGGTGCGAGAGATAGGAAGCAGTCGCCTGCTGATCGTAGGTAGCTATCGCGACCTCGCGTTC
>DASYTX010000219.1:0-13512 GCA_036001865.1 Terriglobales bacterium | reverse complement strand
CTGCCAACGCTGGACCTCACTCGGTACGCCTACATTTCTGTGCATTTGCCCAGTGCGATCGAACCTGAGTTTGAGCCGGTGATGTTTGGGCTGTTGAACGCCCTGCCAGCTCATTGGCTGCTGATTACACATCCTGACGTCATCCACGCGCCCCACCGCTGGGCTGAACTTCGCGAGCGTCTCTGCATTGAAAACATGGACAAACGTAAGAGCATAGGTCAGACGGCACGCGATTTGGGCCGCTTGTTCGAGTCGTTCCCCGAAGCTACGTTTTGCTTTGACATCGGGCATGCGCACCAAGTCGATCCGACGATGGGCGAATCGGTACTGATCCTGGAGGAGTTCGGGAGCAAGCTTAGACAGGTGCACGTCAGTGAAGTGAATTCCGAGAGTAAGCACGATCCCGTGTCGTTAGAGGCGTTGAGAGCATTTCAATCTGTTGCGGATCTGATTCCTGAGGGCACTCCTTTGATTCTAGAAAGCCGAGTCCCTGGTGAGGCCGCGCAAGCAGAAATGGATATCGCTCTTCAAGCTTTGCGACCGCAAGCTCTTGTGCGAATGGCTGGAGACTGAGTACCCCTCAGACGTCGATCACTCTCTCGTTACCCGTGGTGGCTGCGGAGCCAGGATGGACTGGGGGTTGACCTGCGGCGCGTCTTGGGCTAGCTTTTCCGGCGCTCTAAAGTAAGCCCGATTCCACCATCAGGAGAAGAGCCATGCTGCGACCGACCGTAGTACTTGCATTGTTCATTATTGTCGCTTTGTTTGGGCTGGCGCTGGCGGCCAATCAGGGGCATGCGCCTGCGCCCGCAAACCAACCGCAGGCTGTGCCTGCCAATCAGACACCAGCCGGCGCGAGTCCGGCAGAGGGCTACAACGTACACGTGCTGGCTCCCCACCTGGTGGACGGCAAAGAGATGGGGCCGTACCACCATTACTGCAAGGTCTATGCTCCTGACCCGCAGATTGTGTGCCTGATTTACGAGTCCACCGATCCTAATGCCATGCTGGCGCAGATCGAATGGATCTATGCCAAGAAGCTGACGCGCAAGCAGGTGCCGCTGAAGACTTGGAACAAGAACTGGCATGATCATGCGGTCGAGATCGCGGGCGGCCGCGTGAAAGTGCTGGATCTACCGGATGATAAGGCCAAGGAGGTCGCCGACCTGGTGGCCACGACGGACGGGATGATCTACCACTTCTACTTCAACAGCGCGCTGCCCAACGGCAAAATGTCGATTGCGCAGGCAGTGGGCCACAAGCCACTCACCGCCGAGCAGTTTAAAAACTACCAGATGAAAGCAATCCCGGCAGCGGCCCCGCGCTAAGGAGCGCTTGCGTTTGCTTCAGGCGTCCGCCCGCGCGGGATGTCTCACTGGTGGCCTGGAAGGCTACTTGGGGGCCTGCGGGCCGAGGTGGTGGCGGACGTCGGCGCCGCGCACCCAGAAGATGACGTCTTCCGCGATGTTGGTGGCGTGGTCGGCTACGCGCTCCAGGTTGCGCGCTATCAGAGTAGCGTCGATCGCCTGGGGCGTGACTTCGGGATGACGGTTCATCTCGTTCAACATGGCGGCAAAGACCTCGCGGTTCATGTCGTCGACGATGTCGTCGCTCTCGAGGATGTGCTGTGCTGCTTCGGCATCCGCGTCGATGAAGGCTTGAAGCGAATGTTTCACCATGGCGATGGCAGTGTCTGCCATGCGGGGTATATCCACCGGCAAGTCGGCGGGCGGCAGCTGACAAGCGTGCTCGGCGCGTTGCGCAATGTTGACCGCCTGATCGCCCACACGCTCCAGGTCGGCATTGATCTTCATGACTGCGGTGATGAAGCGCAGGTCGACGGCCATGGGCTGCTGCATGGCGAGCAGGTCGAGGGCCAGTTCGTCGATCTCGCGCTCCATGACGTTGATCGAAGGTTCGTTGTCAAACACCGTTTGGCATAGGGCGCGATCGCGGCGACGATAGGACTCCACTGCGCGCTCCACCGCCTTCTCCGCCATCCCGCCCATGACGAGGAGCTTCTGCTTCAATTCGTCCAGACCCTGATGGAAACGGGTACGCATCATCCGAACCTGCCGGTGATGTAGTCTTCGGTGCGCTTGTCCGAAGGATTGGTGAAGATTTTTTCGGTGCGGTCGAATTCTATCAGCTTGCCCAGCAGAAAAAAGCCGGTGTGCTCGGCCACCCGCGCGGCCTGCTGCATGTTGTGCGTCACGATGACGATGGTGTAGCGCTGCTTGAGCTGGAAGATGAGTTCTTCGATCTTGTCGGTGGAGATCGGGTCGAGCGCAGAAGCGGGCTCGTCCATCAGCATGATTTCCGGCTCCACCGCCAGAGCGCGGGCGATACACAGGCGCTGCTGCTGTCCTCCGGAGAGACTGGCGCCGGATTTTTTCTTGAGCACGTCTTTGACCTCGTCCCACAGAGCAGCCGCCCGTAGGGCGCGTTCCACCACCTCGTCCAGCAAGCGCCGGTTGCGGAAGCCATTCAGCTTCAGCCCCGCGGCCACGTTGTCGTAGATCGACATGGTGGGGAATGGGTTCGCCTTCTGGAAGACCATGCCGACGCGTCGCCGCACCTCAACCGCGGACGTACCGTTGTACACGTCCATCTCGCCGATGCGCACCTGACCCTCGACCCGGGCGTCGCGCACCGTCTCGTGCATGCGATTAATACAGCGGATGAAGGTGGACTTGCCGCACCCCGAAGGGCCAATAATGGCGGTGGCACGATTGGGGAGGACCTCCATATTGATATGGTCCAGGGCCTGCGTGGGCCCGAACCACGCACTCAAGTCCCGGACTGAGATTCCTACGCCCACGCTCAGCTCGCTCCCTGGAAAACCCCGCGGCGCGCAACCAGGCGCACCACCGCAACCGTGCCTACGATCAGGGCAATCAATACCAGAGCGCCGGCCCAGGCCTGCCGGTGCCATTCGTCAAATGGCGAGATGGCGTAGGTGAAGATCTGCAGGGGAAGAGCGGCTGTGGGCTGGTTCGGGTCAAGGTTCCAGAACTGGTTGCCGAATGCCGTAAACAGCAAGGGCGCGGTCTCACCGGCAACCCGGGCAAAGGCCAGCATCACTCCCGTGATCACGCCGGCAGTGGCCGTCCGCAAGGTGATCGAGACAGTCGTCCGCCAGCGGGCGATGCCCAGCCCGAGCGCCGCTTCGCGGACCGAGTTGGGCACCATCAGCATGACTTCCTCAGTGGCGCGGGTGATGGTGGGAATCATCATGATCCCCAGAGCCACGCCGCCGGAAAAAGCCGAGAAGTGCCCCTGCGCCAGTACCACGAGCGAGTAAGCCACAATGCCCATGACGATGGAGGGCACGCCGTTGAGCACGTCGGCGGTGAAGCGCAACACCGAGGCCACCTGCCCGCGGCCGTACTCGGCCAAATAGATGCCCGCCCCGATCCCCAGCGGGACGCCGATGCTGCTGGCGATCAGGAGGATCAGGCCTGAACCCACAATGGCATTCGCCATGCCGCCGCCCACTTCGCCCACCGGCTTGGGCGTGTGCGTCAGAAACGCCCAGTCCACCGCACCGATGCCGCGAATCACGAGGTAGCCAAAGATGGCCAGCAGCGGCACGAGCACCAGCGCGACCATGGTTGCCGAGATGGCAGTGGCAATGCTGTTCGACAGCCTGCGCCGCAAGGCCGTGAGCCGGCTTGACTGGTAGGAACCGTTATTGCGCATGGACCCTCGCAGGCACGCCGCGGGTCACCGACCACACCAGCAGCCGTGCGAGCGCATTCACAATGATGGTGACCAGGAAGAGCGCCAGGCCGATCTCCACCAGCGCGCTCAGGTATAGATCTTCGGTGGCTTCGCTGAACTCGTTGGCGATGACGCTGGCCATGGTGTAGCCAGGTGCGAACAGCGACTTGGCGATTTCGGCGCGGTTGCCGATCACCATGGTCACCGCCATGGTTTCGCCCAGGGCACGGCCCAGGCCGAGAATGATGGCGCCCATGATGCCGGCGCGAGCGTTGCGCAGGACGCCCACGCGCACCATTTCCCAGCGAGTGGCGCCCAGGGCCAGCACCGCCTCCCGCTGATGCCTGGGCACGGCCAGCATCACCTCGCGGGTAATGGAGGTGATGATAGGCACGATCATGATGGCCAGGATCACGCCTGCAGCCAACATCCCCACACCGTAGGGCGGCCCCTCAAACAGACCTGTCCATCCGGCATAGCGCGCCAGCGCAGGTTGTACTTGCTCGCGCAGCAAGGGCGCCAGCACGAAAATTCCCCACAGTCCGTAGACCACGCTGGGGATGGCGGCCAGCAGTTCGGTAAGGAAGGAAAGTGGAGCGCGCAGCGGCCTGGGGCACATCTCGGTGACGAAGATCGCCACCCCCACGGCCATGGGCACCGCCAGAATCAGCGCGATAAGCGAGGAGACCACCGTGCCATAAATAAACGGCAAAGCCCCAAAGCTTCCCAGCACCGGATCCCAGTCGCGTCCGGTGAAGAAGCTCAGGCCAAAGGCCTTCCACGATAGCTTTGAATGGAGCGCAAGTTCATACACGATCACGCCCACGATGACCAGCAACGACAGTCCGCAAATGAGCATGGCGGCATGAAAGGCGCCATCCGCAACTCGGCTGCTCTTCGCGGGGACCAGAGGAACCGTGCGTGCCGGGTAGCTGCGTGGCCGCGATCCGGAAGGCGGCGCCGGCGGCCGCACTATCGGCCTGAGATCGGCGAGTTTCCCCATCCGCAATAACGTAGCAGGCGATTGTTACAGGATTGTTACGATTGAGAGAAACCCGGGGCCGGCAGGTTCGCCAAGCGCCGGGCACTATACGGCGTTAAAACTTGTAGACCAGGTCAAACTGCATGCGCTTGAGCCAGGGTTCGGTTGGAAAGCGACCGGTGATGGGGTCCGCCGGCAAGCCACTGACCCGGGCAGCATTGGCCAAATTGCTATTCAGGGTGCGCCCGATCCACAGGCTGTAGCCGATGGTCGTATTGGACGCAACCGCCCATTGGAAGAAGGCGCGGTGCTGCAACACGTTGGTGGCCGCGCGCTGATCACTCTCTACGAAGGCGGCGATGATGGCGTCGCGTTCGATACGTGCAAAGCTGTAACCGAACTGAACGTCATTCCGATTGCGCGTCTGTCCCAGACTGACTTCAACGAAGTACATGTCGTCCTGATCGCCCAACACCTGCTGGCCGGTGAGCGGATCGAACAGATCCGCAGGCCGGTTGGCCACCGGCAGCTCGCTGGGGTTGGCGTGCAGGTTCTTTTCGTACTCACCCAGGATGCGCAGCGGGAAGCGAGCCGACCAGGTCTTGATGTTAGTGTCCACGATCAGGTCGCTATACAGGAAACGATAGAGGAAGGCACGGCGGTTGGCGGTGGTGACGTTGGTATTGGAGTTGCCACCGACGATCACCTCGCGGGTGGTGATGTTGGTGGTGCCCGTTCCGGTGCAAGTGGTATCGGTGCAGACGGTCACTGTCCGCGCCACCATGGCATCGGCGATCGTATTGGCGTTCCGCCAGTTCAGCAGCGAATAGGAGGGCGCCACCGTCACCCGGTCGCCGAGTTGCAGCCGTGAACTCACCTGCCCACCCACAGCAAACGAATCCGCGCCACCGCCCGCCTCGCTGAAGAATATCTGCATGCCGGTGAGCGTGAAGTTGCGGACCACGCTGCTGGGCACATCGAAGGAGAGCTTCTGGCTGAAGCCTTCGGGATTCAGGTCGCTGTCGAAGCTGAGTGGCGTGCGGGTCCAGGTGTAAGCGAACTTGCCGCCGGTAAGACTCAGCCATTTGTGTGCCCGCGGGTTGTACGTTATCCACCCGCGGTCAAAACCGATGGCCTTGCGCTCGAAGAAACCCGTCAGGGTGTCGTTGGTCGAGACCGGATCGCGGTATGAGGGGATGCCGTTTTCCCAAGAGCCGGTGGCCATGTACACGCCGCCCGAGAAGTCCTCGTTCACCTTGCCTTCGACGCCGAGGCGCAGGCGAATGCGGGCACGATGGCGTGGCTGGAAGGTGCAGGTCGGGCAACCGTGGAAGAAGTTCTCATAGCGCACGCGGACATCGCCGCCGAAACGGAAGCGGTTCACCAGGCCCTCCAGCGCGGAAAACTTCTTTTGTTCCTCCTGGGTGGTGACTGCGGCATTGGTCAGCGTGGTCTTGATGTCAGCCACGTCACTTTTGAGCTGGGTGACGCTTTCCTCCTGTTCGGTCGCCGCGGTGTTGGCCGCGCCAGCCTGTGATTGTGCCTGGTCGGCTGCGGCCAGGGCCTGGCGGAGCTGTTCTTCGGATTGCCTGCGCGCGTCGTCCACCCGCCGCACAGTCTCGGTGAGTTCCTGGATCTGCTGCTGCTGCGCCTCCAGGAGTTCGCGAAGTGCTTTGAGGTCTTCCGCAGTGACGGCCGTCGAGCCGCGTCGCTTCGTTCCCTGGCGGGTGCTCCGGGTCCCCGTGGTCTGCGCTGCCAACGATGTGGAGAGCAGCAGGACCACACACGATCTCACAAGTACCTTCATCTCCCTCGCTCCTGTAGTGCGTTATTGAATCTGTGTAATCGTCTTTCTGACCTTGTCCTTCACTTCCTGGGGAAGTGGGGCATAGGTCAGTTGCTTGGCCAATTCCTGGCCCTGATCGAGCATCCAGTTCAGAAATTCCTTAATGATTTGGCCCTTGTTGGGGTCTTTGGCCTTGGTAGGCACCAGCAGCCAGGTGAAGCTGGCCACAGGGTAGGCGTCCTTCCCCGGCGGGTTGGTGATGGAGACGCGGAAGTCGTCGGGCATGTTTTTCACGGACGCGGCGGCGGCGGTGGTGCTGTCCAGGCTAGGTTTCACGAAGGTGCCGGCGGAGTTCTTCACGCTGCCGTAGGGAATCTTGTTCTGCTCGGCGTAGATCAGTTCTACGTAGCCGATGGAGCCCTCGATCTGCCGCACCATACCGGCCACACCTTCATTGCCCTTGCCGCCCAAGCCGACCGGCCACTTGACGGAAGTGCCCTTGCCCGCCTGGTTTTTCCAGTCAGGGCTGACCTTGGAAAGGTAGTCGGTCCAGACAAATGTGGTGCCGCTGCCATCGGAGCGATGCACCACCACGATAGGTTGATTGGGGAGGTTCACCCCGGGATTGGCATCGGTGATGGCTTTGTCATTCCAGGACGTGATCTTGCCCAGGAAGATGCCGGCCAGCGCCTGGGGCGTGAACTTCACGTCGCCCTTGACACCGGGAACGCTATAGGCGGGCACCACCGCACCCAGCACGGTGGGGATGTGGAGAATGGGCGTTTTGGCCTGGCGGAGCTGGTCGTCGGTCATGGGACTGTCGGTGGCGCCGAAGTCCACTGTGCCGGCCAGCACCTGGCGGATGCCGCCACCACTGCCGATCGACTGATAGTTGATCTGCACCTCGGGGCGTTGCTTGTGATACTCGCTGAACCATTTCGAATAAATGGGATAGGGAAATGTGGCGCCGGCGCCGTTCAGCGCTGTCTGCCCCAAGCCAGGGCCGGCCACGAGAAGCACGCAAATCAGGGAAATAAGAATCTTGCTCACTAAACCTCCTTCGTTCTCTCAATAAGTAGTCCCCCGGTGTTAAAGAATGGTTAAAAGCAGACGAATTTCTGGTTAAAGCGACGCCCGTCCTCTTGACGCTAGCGGGCGGTAAGGCGTCAACTGGCCGGGATGAGAAAGATTGTTTTTGCCTGCCTGCACAATGCAGGCCGCTCGCAGATGGCAGCCGCTTTCTTCAACGCTCTGGTGGATCCGACGAAGGCGCGAGCCTACTCTGCCGGGACGCAACCAGCCGCTCGCGTCCACCCCGAAGTGATCAGCGTGATGAAGGAGTTGGGCATCGATTTGGCCGATGCCAAACCGCAACGGCTCACCACTGAAATGCTGGCGGGCGCAGACTTGCTAGTCACCATGGGATGCGGCGAGGAATGCCCGTTTGTGCCAGGAATCAGAATAGAAGATTGGCAGCTCGGAGACCCGAAGGGTCAGCCGCTGGAGCGCGTGCGCGAGATACGGGACGAGGTCCGCCGGCGAGTGGAGCGGCTCCTTTTGGCTACCGAAGCGCTCACCACCGGGGTGAGCCGAGCGTCAAATTCCATAGGGAGTGAACCCCTGGGCGATTGACGCTATTCCACAGCGCGTCTATCGTATGGACGGCAATGCAAGTTGCACCGCAACCCGCTTGGAAGCGCATTCTGGTGGTTGCAATGCTTACCTGGGCAATGCTCGACCTCCTGGTGCCAGGTTTGTGTGCCGGTGAGGCCACTCCGATAGCCGGGGACGGAGGCGCGTGCGGATTAGCCGCTGAGCTTGCGGCCTGCAGCGCCGATGAGGCGGGACTGCAAGTGACCGCCGCCTCCAGGTCTAGTGACGGCGACTCCGGCATCACGGGTGAGGACGACTGCTGGTGCTGCTGCTCGCACATTTCGCCTTCCAAGGACTTCCAACAGGCAGCCCTTCCGGTTGTTGCGGGGCATGATCTCACCCCGACCGGCGCACTGCATCAGGGCTGGTTCTCCCTGCTACCACACCCTCCTCGTAACTAACAAAACCCTCTAGGCATAGCTGCGCGTCAGCGCTGCAACTGGTGCGTCTGCGGCGACTCTTGGTCGTCGCTCCAGCGTGGCTGCATTCACCCCGCTCCATTGGAGATCAACTGTCTGGATCGAGGCTGCGCTCACCTTAGGAGGTTCATGCGAAAGGACAAAACTAAGTGAAACGCGTGCTTTGGTGGGGGTTCGTTATTGCCGCTTGGCCGGTTGCCTCTGCAGGCCAGCAGGAGGCGCTGACGCTGGAGCAAGCACTCAACCGAGCACGAACGCACGGTCCAGCCATTCTGGCGGCGCGGGACCGAATCGATGAGGCACGCGGACGCCTGCGAGGCGCGAGCATTCTCATGCGCGATAACCCGGAGGTCGAGGCTTCGGCCGGTCCACGCAGTGGAACCAATGTGACAGATGTTGACTTCGCGCTCAGTCAGACCTTCGAACTGGGCGGGCAGCGCGGGGCGCGGATCGCTGCGGGCCGGGCGGACGTAGACCGAGAGACTGCGGCCAGCCAGAACACCGCACGCGAACTCCTGCGCGATGTGGCGGCTGCGTTCTGGCGCGCGGTGGCAGCAGAAGAGCGAGTGCGGCTGGCCAATGAAGGCCACGGCGTTGCCTCGGAGCTTCTGCGCAGCATGGAGCGTCGGTATGAGGTTGGAGACGTTCCCATCCTCGACGTAAATGTCGCCCGTGTCAGTGCCGCCCGAACGCGTTTAGAAGTGCGAGGGGCCGAGGGCGACCTGGCCCTGGCACTTGGTGACCTCCGGATCTTCCTCGGAATGGCGGCTGAGGAGCCACTGGCAGTGCGCGGAGACTTGCGCCAGCATCGCAGCTACAAAATTGATGAGTTGATTGCTGAGGCGCTGAATCGTCCAGACTTGCACGCCATATCCGCAGAGATACGCCAGGCAGAAGCTGAAGTGAGGCTCGGTCGTGGCTTCGCCTGGCCCGACTTGGGGCTCGGCTTCAGATACGAGCGGGATGAGGGCGACACAGTCACCAAGGGCGGGGTCACGCTAACGCTGCCGATCTTTTCACGCGGCCAAGCACTGCGCGCGACGGGCGAGGCGCGGGCCCGACGTTTGCGCCGCGAGCTTGAGGCCGGTCAGCGTGCGGTTGCCAATCAAGTGCGCACGGGTCTGGACGTTTACCAGCGGAAAGTGGATGCCGCGAAGGAGTTGGAACGCAATGCAGTCCAGAGCTTCGCGGAGAACGAGACATTGGCTCGCCGCAGCTTCGAGGAGGGCGAGATCAACCTGATTGAGCTGCTGCTGATCCGCCGCGACTCATTCGAAACCCGGCTGATTCACCTGAACCAATTGCTGGAAGCGGCTTTGGCTGGAGTTGAAGTCGAAGCCCGCGCTGGAGTTCTTAAATGAAAGCCTTCCTTGCATTACTACTCGGGTTTGCAGTTCTCGTCGGGGGATGCTCGAAATCCGAGCAGCCTAACTCCGCTGCGGCGCAGGAAGAGAAGCCTGCCGCTGCAAAACGCCCCGAAAAACCAGAAATCAACATGCTCCACATCGAAAGCTCCATGCTGCGCGACTTAACGATCACCACGACGCAGGTCGAAGCACGCCCCGGAGGGCAGGAGTCCATGCTGCTGGGGGAACTGCGCGTGAATGAGAACGCCTACGCCGAGGTTGGTGCGCCGATTTCCAGTCGCATCGTGCGATTGTTGGCCGCCCCCGGCCAGGTCGTTAGACGCGGGCACGCGTTGGCGGTGCTGCAGAGCGTTGAACTCGGCAAAGCCCGGTCGCAGCTCATCACTGCCCGTGCGCGTCTAGCCTTGGCCAATCGCGCGCTTGAGCGCAAGCGCCGACTGGGCGCAGAGCGAATCGTCGCGCAACGGGAAGTTCAGGAGGCGGAAGCCGAAGCGGCCAGCGCTGAGGCAGAGCTGCGTGCCGCCCGCTCCGCGCTTCACGCGCTTGGAGCAGCACCAAATCCCGACCGGGAGACCGAGAGGCCCGAGTACAGCTTGCATTCGCCAGTCTCCGGCGTGGTGATCGACAGAAATGCGTTTGTCGGCCAAATGGCGGACCCCGCGCAGCCACTTTTCAAGGTTGGTGATATCTCCACGCTGTGGCTGACGGTGCACGCGTTCGAGCGGGATGCCGTACGAATCGCACCTGGCAGTTCCGCCCGCATCTCATTCCCCGCGCTGCCCGGCAAGACGTTTAGCGGCAAGGTTGCGCTGGTCGGCAGGCACGTTGATCCGGATTCGAGAACCGTAGATGTGCGGATCGATATCCGCAATCAAGACGGCCTGCTGCGACCAGGCATGTCGGCCACCGCATGGGTTACACCCGGCAGAGAGACCATGACGGTGCATACGGTTCCAGTCGCTGCCTTGCAGAGGGTGGAAGAGGTCTGGGCCGTGTTTATTCCCCGAAATGAATCAACTTTTGAGATCCGCAAGGTTGGGCGCGGACGCGACCTGGGCGGCGAGGTGGAAATCCTTTCTGGCCTAAAGCCCGGCGAGTCCATCGTGGTGGATGGTTCATTCCTGCTAAAGGCGGAAGCCGAGAAGGCGCACGGAGCAGGCGAGCACCACGAACATCAGTGAGGGTCAAGCAATGATTGAGAGTCTGCTGAAGAGGTCCTTCACACACGCTGCCCTCACTCTGATCCTGGTATTGGGAGCGACTTTGATTGGAGCAGCGTGGCTTCAGGAATTGCGCCGCGACGTGTTTCCTGATCTGTCTGCGCCGGTCTTCAACCTCATCGTGCAGAACCCGGCCATGGGTGCCGAGGAACTGGAGACCGGGGTGGCCATTCCCCTGGAGGTCGCCCTGGCCGGACTGCCGGACGTGCGCCGTGTCCGTTCGAGCTCCCAGCTCGGCGTTTCCCAGGTCACAGTGGAATTTGATTTCGACGCGGATTACTACCGCTCGCGTCAGTTCGTTGCTGAACGCGTGACCCAGGTAGCCCCCCAAATGCCTCCAGGCACCGATGCGCCACTGATATCCAGTCTCACCGGCCGGCTGAACGAAATTTTTGAGTTCACCATAGAGGCCGAGCCGGGCGCTGCCGACCCGATGAAATTGCGCGACCTGGGAGAGTTTGAAGTTCGGAACCGCCTGCTTGCCGTGCCCGGAGTGGCCGCCGTAGAGGTGCTTGGAGGCTATCTTCGTCAATTTCAAGTGCAGCTTGACCCGGAGCGCATGGCCGCGCGGGGAGTGACCCTGGATGAGGTCTCGCATGCCGTGGAAGGCGCGAACATCAACGCTTCCGGCGGCTTTGTCGTGCAGGGTTCTACAGAGTGGACGCTGCGCGCAGTGGGTCGAATTCAGGACATAGAGGAATTGCGGAGCACGGTCGTCCAGCTTCGTGGCAGGACACCGGTGATGTTGGGCGATATCGCAGAAGTCAGAGAGGCCCCTGCGGTCCGAAGGGGTATCGCCCACCGCCTTCGCGGTGAGGTGGTTAGCTGTCGCGTAACCAAGCAGTTCGGCGCTGACACGGTTAGAGTGGCTGCCGGTGTGCGCCAGGCGCTGCGTGACGTGGAGAAGACGATGCCCAAAGGCGTGCAGCTTCGCATCGTCTACGACCAGTCAGACCTCGTGGAGAGCGCGCTGGGCGGTGTGAGCCGCGCCATCCTTATCGGCGCGTTCCTCGTGGTCCTTGTGTTGCTCGGGCTGTTGGGGGACTGGCGCGCGGCGCTGATCGTCACTTTGACTTTGCCACTCTCGGTGGGGCTCGCGGGACTCTTGCTCAAGCCCGCAAAGGTCGGCATCAACACGATGACTTTGGGCGGACTAGCGATCGCCATCGGCATCTTGGTGGACGCTGCCATCATCGTCACCGAGAACATCGCCCACCGGATTACGACACGCCGCAATGAAGGATCGCGACCGCAGCATGCCCTCGCCGCCGCTGTTGAGGTGGGCCGCCCAATTGCCTTTGCCACCTTCATCGTGATCGCTGTTTTCGTGCCCTTGTTCGCCATGAGTGGCATCGAGGGAAGAATGTACAGCCCCTTGGCGGCGGCTGTGATTTCCGCGATTGCCGCCGCGCTGGTGTTGTCGCTTACTCTGGTGCCGGTGGCTTCGGCGGTGTTCCTGCGGCCGCGACCAGAAGGCAAGCATGAGGACGTCTGGATCATTCGTCGGCTCAAGAAGTTCTACGCGCCTGTTCTTGACAAAGTCACGCACCACTCTGGTTTGACCATGCTGGTATCGCTCGCGGTCACGATTCCTGCCATGGCGCTCGCCTTCTATGTGGGCACTGACTTTATGCCCAAGCTTGATGAGGGAGCGCTGATGATCACAACATCCATGCCGCCGGAAGCTTCCCTCCAGGAAGTGGACCGCGTAAACCACCGCGTGGAGGACATACTCCGTGGCTTCCCGGAAGTTGAGGACGTGGTTCGCCGCACTGGCCGTTCCGAAAGAACCGAAGACCCGATGTTGCACACCATGTCCGATGTGCTTGTGCCGTTGAAGAAGAACCGGAGCCGTTCTGTCGAGGAGCTTGAGCAGTCCATGCGAGCCAAAGTCGAGCAGGTGGCCGGCATCTCCGTGCTCTTCACCACGCCGTTGCTCATGCGCATTGATGAAGGATTGGCGGGTACGCCGGCAGACATCTCGGTCCGCATCTTTGGGGCCGACCTCAACACGCTTGCCGCACTGGGCGAAAGAGTGCGAAGCGTGATGAGCAAAGTGGACGGTATCACCGACCTGCGCGCGGAGCGGCTGACTGGACTACCGCAACTGCGGGTTAGCATCGACAGGCAGGCGGTGGCGCGCGTGGGACTGACACCCGGAGACGTCGTGCGCGCCATCCGCGTCGGGCTGGCCGGCGAAGATGTGTCGCAGGTCTGGGTTGGCCAGCGACGGTTCGACTTGGCAATTCGTCTCATGGAGGAAAAGCGGGCCGATCCCAATGCAATCCGTACGCTCCTGATTGACGGACATGACGGCTCGAAGATTCCGCTAGGACAGCTGGCGCGCATCGAGGAGACCTTC
>DASYTX010000218.1:0-4670 GCA_036001865.1 Terriglobales bacterium | reverse complement strand
GTGCAAAGGACCTGGACCTTCAGCGACCGCTACAAGCTGCAGCCCTCGGTGGAGATATTCAATGTGACAAACCACGACAATTTCCGGTTCCCCGTTTGCGACGAACTGCAAGGTTGCCTCTTGGGGACGATCGGGCAGATCGCGGGCGACTCCCGGCGGGCGCAGTTGGGACTAAGGTTTGAATGGTAGAATGCGGTCCTTTCAAGCCGATTCGATCCGGCCACACACAGGCCTTTTTCCGTGACCGCTTCTGACCACCGGATCCCCGGGCCTACTCCGCAGACAGACAACAAAGAACTTTCCCGCGAGCCGCAACCCGCTGACCTGCTCATCCTGGGCGGAACTGTCCTCACCATCGATGCTCGTCACACCGTCCACGAGGACGGCGCCGTGGCAATCGGTGGGGACCAGATCCTGGCAGTAGGGCCTCGCGTGGAGATCGAGCAAGCCTACCGGGGCCGCCGCGTGCTGCGAGGTGAAGGCCATCTGGTCCTGCCGGGCCTGGTGAACGCTCATACCCATGTCCCTATGACCTTGTTCCGTGGCGTCAGCGACGACCAGGAACTCATGGCCTGGCTGGAAGGCTACATCTTTCCGCTCGAAAGTCGCTTCGTGACGGCGGAGTTTGTTTACTGGGCAGCATTGCTCGCCTGCTGGGAAATGATCGCTTCGGGGACCACGACGTTTGCCGACGGCTACTTTTTTGAGGACAACGTGGCCCGCGCAGTCGAGCAAGCCGGGCTGCGCGCGGTTTTGGGGCAGGGCGTACTTGATCTGCCCACCCCGGATGCTCCGAACTCCTCCGCCGCCTTGGCGCGCGCCGAAGCCCTTCTCTTGGAATGGCGGGGCCATCCCCGCATCTCACCCGCCGTGGCTCCGCACTCGTGTTTCACGGTCGGGCCGGACACCTTCCGGAGAGTGCAATCGCTGGCGGCCAAATACGACGCTCGCGTCATGGTGCATGCGGCAGAATCGCAGATGGAATTGAACGCAGTGAGGCAACGCTACCAAGCCACTCCTGTGCGCCACCTTGCAAGTTTGGGCCTCCTGGAGAAGAACTGGGTGGCGGCCCACTGCGTGTGGGTGGATGAGGAAGAGATTAGCCTGCTCGCTGAAACGGAGGTCGGGGTGGTGCATTGTGCTGAAAGCAACATGAAGCTGGCGAGTGGCGTAGCGCCGGTCCCGCAGATGCTGGCCGCAGGCGTGCGCGTGGGTTTGGGAACCGACGGTCCGGCCAGCAATAACGATCTCGACATGTTCGGCGAGATGGCAACGGTCGCAAAGTTGCACAAGGTGCACACTCTTGATCCCACGCAGCTCCCCGCCCGGACGGTCCTGCGCATGGCAACCGTGGGCGGCGCTGCCGCACTGCACCTCGAAAACCAAATCGGTTCGCTCGAACCAGGCAAGAAGGCTGACGTGATCCTCGTCGATACCTCTGGGCCGAATGCGATCCCTTACTACAACCCGGACTCGCACCTCGCATATGCAGCACGGGCGGATGCCGTTCAGACCGTCGTCGTAGGCGGCAAGGTCCTGATGGAGAATCGCCAACTCTGCACGTTGGACACGGAAGAGATCCGGGCGCAGTGCCTGAAGCTCCACCGCGCCATCGTCGAAGCTTCGAGCGCCAAATCAGCCCTGGCCTAGCTCGGCTGCGAGGGCGATGAGTCGCTACCGCCAGACGTCAGGTGTTTTGCGGCGAAGATGCTTAAAGCCGCCCCCACATAAGCAATGGCGAAATGGATGGGCAGCACCGAGGCGGTGCTCCATGGCAATACAAACGTGCCCTGAGGAGACGGCGAGTGTATGACCCCGAAAAGCGATAGACCGGCACCGGCCACCAAGTAGAGCCCACTGCGGTAGTAGCGCCGGTCGATCAACTCCGCCGTCGCCGCCCCCCACAGCAAAGCTGAAATAATGAACCCGTTTCCGAGAAGATTGAGTGCCCGCATGGACTCGCCAATCTCCCCCGTGAGCTTGGACAGGTCGGAGCCTACCGCACTCAGCACTGAATTGGACTGTAATGCCGTCAGAAAGGCCAGCGAGGGGAGAAAGGCCACTGCTACTGCGCGTCCGTGCCGTTTTGGAGTGGCCAGGAAAGCTTGCGCCACGACCTCGAGCCCGATGTACACGAGAATCGGTGCCACCGCCGCTGCTGGGATCCAGTCAACGAACAAGGGCAGGTACCCAAGGACCCCGCCCAAGCCGACGAACAACGCGGTCAAGATGGCATAACCCATTCCCGCCCCCATTGCCTTGTACGCCGGGTGGCCGATGTAAGGGGTGCTCTCCACCACGCCACCGCACAAACCGGCCACCAGCGTGCACACTCCTTCAGTCAGCAGGATGGCCCGCGTGTCGTAGTTGTCGCCGGCGGCGGCAGCGCTCTCCGTGTTGTCAATGCCGCCCACAATGGTGGCGATCGAGAAAGGCAAGATGATCGGAAGATACATCCACGCCAGAGACAGACCGCCAATAAAAGCCAAGGTTGGCCAAGGGAAGGAAATCCGCAGTTCGATCGGAGCTGACTGCGCCGCCGCCAGCACAGGACTGGCGAAATGAAGTGCACGCAACACGTAATGGGCCCCGATACCCAGGAGGGCAGAAACAAACGCCCCGGGCAGACCCCAAGGGACCCTTGCCCCGCCTATCAGGGTGACCAGAATGACTCCGAATCCGAGCAGGCCAGGAATAGGGTTAGCCGCCATCTTCACCATCGGGAGCAGAGCGATAAGAGCGATGCCGGCGCCCCCAATCGATCCCAACAAAGCCGCCCGGGGGACGGCCGCGCGTACGGCATTGCCGAGGAATGACAGGCAAATCTTCACTACACCGGCCAGGACAGTGACAGCCATCCCTATCTTCCAGGTCAGCATGGCGTCGCCAGTAAGGATGTAGGCGGGTCCCAACACGGCGAAGGCCATTCCAAAAATGCTGGGCGCGTTCATGCCCAGCGGCATCGCCGTCACGTCAGTCCGGCCGCTCGATCGCGCTAGTCGAGCTGCCATCAGCGAATAGATCAAGTTACCCAGCAGAACGCCGACTGCTGTACCCGGCACCATCCGGTACAACACGATGTCTTTGGGGAACCCGAAGGCGCCGATCAGTATGCTGGCGAGGATGACGAGGTTGGCAACATTGTCGAAGGCCAAAGCGAAAAAGGCATTTAGGTCGCCGGCCCGAAACCAACGGTAATTTTTCACAGGTTCGTCTCTCAGCAGGTTTGCCCAGTATCTTTCAGTTCGGCAAAACCTAACAACACGTTTTGGACGGCGCGGGAACTTTCATTGAAGGACCACGCTTCTGTTGGCAGCGCCTCGATACCTCTCTGCTGGCAGGGTATTGGTTTCGGGCTTGTCTGAGAATCCCCGCAGATTGGGACTCGTCGCCGGTTGACCCCAGGGCGCTTTCGCGCCTAGACTACTATGGCAAACTGCGAGAAAAGGCGCATGTGCTGTTGCGACACAACCCGTCTTCTGGCAGTGGTGCCTGTCACCTAATCGCGCGCAAGAGTTAAGCTTCCGAGACCCACCGCCAGAGTTACTAGAGGGTGGGTTCATCTTTTTGTGAGCAAGGAGGAGAGGGTGAAAGCGGCCGCTTCACGAAGGAAGATGGCTCAGCCGGCTTCCGAAAGTCCGGCACGCCATCCGCCAAGTGTTGCGGACGACTTCCTCCGGTCGGCCGAGCTTCTGGCCGAAGTCGGGCAGAGTTTCTATCGCCGCGGGTGGATGCTGGGTACGAGCGGCAACCTCAGTGTGGTTGTTAGCTCCAAACCATTGCGGCTGGCGATAACTGCCAGCGGTCTCGACAAAGGACATCTGACTGCCAACCAGATCGTCGTTGTTGACGAGGACGGACAGGTGGTGTTGGGCGAAGGAAGGCCATCGGCTGAGACCAAGCTGCACCTTGCCATCGTACGCGCCAGGGGGGCAGGAGCTGTGCTCCACACCCATTCCGTCTGGAGCACCTTGCTCTCGGACCTTTGCGCCGAAGACCGCGGTCTGGCGATTGAAGAATACGAGATGCTGAAGGGTCTCGCGGGAGTGGAAACGCACGCCCACCGCGAGTGGCTGCCGATCCTGGAGAATTCGCAAGATTGCGACCGCCTCGCCGAAACCACGCGGCAGGCCCTGGAGAAGCACCCCATGGCCCACGGCTTCCTGTTGCGCAGGCATGGCCTTTATACCTGGGGCAGAGACATCAGTGACGCCAAACAGCACGTGGAGATATTGGAGTTTCTCCTGGAAGTTGTGGGCAGGAAGGCGACGTTACCGCCTGTGGCTCAAAAATCCAGTTAGGTCTGAACTTTGACCAGGGAGGACTGTATGGCAGTTGTAAGGATACCCGCGGAGAATCGGACGCTCACCGATCCTGTCGCCATCACCCAGGAGCTTGGTGCTATAGGCATCGATTACGAGCGCTGGAGTCCCAGGCACGACGTGCCACCCGACGCTCCTGCGGAAGAAATTCTGAGCGCCTACGCGGAAGAGATCGAGAAGTTGAAGTCGCGCGGAGGCTACGTTACTGCCGACGTGATCGACGTCAGCCCCGAGACCCAAGGACTCGATGCCATGCTGGCGAAGTTCAACCGGGAGCATTGGCACGACGAGGACGAAGTCCGCTTCATTGTTCAGGGGCGAGGACTGTTCCACCTGCGGCTGCGGAAC
>DASYTX010000217.1:0-2837 GCA_036001865.1 Terriglobales bacterium | reverse complement strand
GGGCTACGGAGTACTCCCCGGAGAGAGTCGCCGTGTACGAAGGCGCCAGACTGTCAGTGGACGCAGGGTCCAAAGGCGAACAAGAAGCGGCGTCGGACCTCATTTGCGCCGTTCGGACGCTTCTTGAAGAAGCGGGCAGTGCGTAAGCCAGCAAGACATGGGGCGCCGCCGAACGAGCGGCTGAAGCTGATAAGCGCCGCCTGGCGAAGAGGAGCGACGCTGCAACTTATCCGCGCTGTTCGGCTGAAACGAGACCCGAATTCCGATGAGTGCCGCGGCCGTCGATAGCATGATCGTTGACTACTTGGTACAGGGCATGAGCGTCGGCTACGATCCTGCGACCGATCCGGAGCGGGCTTTGGCCTCCGAACGCGAGGCGGTCTTCCGCCTTTTCCTCTGGGCGGAGGTGACCGTGCTACCGACCGTTCTCAAGCAGCTTGTGGCCACGAAGGACCCGGCGTGGCGAGACAGGCTGGAGAGACTCGTGCTAATCCACCTGCCGGAGGCGCAGATTCCTCCTGGCGCGTTCCCGGCGATTGAGACCAGAACCCAAGCGCTTCTTCCGTTCCATAGTGACGCTCTCGACTGCCGGATCGTAGCGGAAGCCGAATCGGTTGGCACGGCAGCTTTGCTGTCCTTCGATCATCGTCTTCGAAAGCGCTTGGGTCCGAATACGAGGCTGCCACTGGTCACGCCGTCCCAGTATTGGGCTCGACTTGCCATCCCGCACGGCACGCAGCCGAGGTGGACACCAGCTTCGTCGAACCCAATGAGCCATGAAAGCTGGTGGCACTGGTAGGATATGACGATGCATCCTCAGCCCAACCACCTGTTTGACCTGTCGTGCTGGGCCGTCAGGGCCCTGGCGCGAAGAACGCATGAGCCGCGCGCTCGCCCGTCGCCGCCAGTAGACAACCGGGCGGAGGAGTCTATGTCTGCGATTCGCACCTTCGCGTTCGCGCTCGGCCTACTCCTGCTTTCTTCATTGGGAGCAGAAGGCGAGGAACTTCCGACCAGCCTGACCTGCCGCTCGAACGCAAAGGCGTCACGGGATTATGATTTCGCTGAGAAACGGTGGGAGCGCCAGCAAGGACAGAGCATGCTTCGGTCCGCTCGGTTGTTCAAGATTGAAACGAGGGACAGTAAGGTGGCAGACACCTTCTACTCATTGCGGGACAAGGTCTTCTCTGGACTCAACACCAGCACACCAGTTGTGCGTTCGATAACTCGATTCCCGGATGGCGCGGACAGGGGAGAGGAGTTTGTGAGCAGGGTGGTCACCCGGACAAACGACGCGGTGTTTCTTCTTTGGACGAACGACTTCAACAAGACGTGGATTGCGGCCCTCGACTTGGGGCGTCGCAAAGCTGCGCTGGCCGAGGTTTTCCAAGGAGTCACCTCTGTAGGGGGCGAACTCGAAACGCTGGACTGCCAATGACGGGTCGTCTAACTCACGCATGCAGCCGACGGCGCGCAGGGCGCGCCGCAGCTGATACGTGGCGTTGGGCTGCAAGGCTCCGAGGGGGACCATGGCTCTGAGCCCTGGTACCCCGCACACGGGGGCAGCCGCGCTGTGACCGAAGGACGACCCGTCACGAAGGAGGCCGGCATGAAGCTCACCAGGATTCTCACGTGCGCAATGTGGAGTCTCGCTGTCACCCTAACAGCGCTCCCGAGTCTGGCTGCCGACTATCCCGCGCCGAAGGAAGGCAGCTGGGTGGTGCGCGACTTCCGCTTCCACACCGGCGAGGTCCCGCCCGAGTTGCGCCTTCATTACACGACGGTGGGCGCGGCTACCGGCGAGCCGGTGCTCATCCTGCACGGCACGACCGGATCAGGCGCCGGCATGCTCACACCCGCATTCGCCGGCGAGCTCTTCGGACCCGGACAGCCGCTGGACGCCAGCCGTTACTACATCATCCTTCCGGACGCCATCGGCACCGGTAAATCCTCCAAACCGTCAGACGGTCTACGCGCCAGCTTTCCGAAGTATAACTACGACGACATGGTCCATGCGCAATACCGGCTGGTCACGGAGCACTTGGGCGTGCGCCACTTGCGCCTTGTGCTGGGGAATTCGATGGGCGGCATGCAGGTCTGGATCTGGGCGCAGAGATATCCAGACTTCATGGATGTGGCGGTGCCAATGGCGTCGTTGCCGACCGAGATGTCCGGCCGCAATTGGATGATGCGCCGCCTGATCATCGATTCCATCCGTAACGACCCGGAGTGGATGAACGGCAATTACACAAAGCAGCCGCGCAGCCTGCAATTCGCCTCGGTGTTCTTCGCCATCGCGACAAACGGTGGAAACCAGCGACTCTACAAGGCAGCGCCGACGCGTGAAAGGGCCGACCAGCTGCTCAACCAACGTCTGAGCGCGCCGTTCCGCGGTGATGCCAATGACCACCTGTACCAGTGGGACGCGTCGCGCGACTACAACGCCTCCTTGAGCCTGGAGCAGATCCAGGCGACGCTGTTGGCGATCAACTCCGCGGATGACGAGCGCAACCCCCCGGAACTCGGACTGCTGGACCGCGAGATCAAGCGGGTGAAGGCCGGCCGGGTGCTGCTGATCCCCGCGAGCGACCAGACAGCCGGCCACGGTACCACCGCCCAAGCGAGATTCTGGAAACAGCACCTGGCCGAACTGTTGCAAAGTGCACCGCGCAGGGCGAAGTAGTCACCCTAGGCTTGCAGACGAGACTGATGATGTCCTTCACGATCGATGGGTTGCGCCCCACGAGCGCTGCACGCTACGTTGGGCGGACATGAAGTCATTGAGTGATGCCGCGCTTTCGGCACAGCCCAACTACAGCTTTCAGCGGCCGGCGCCT
>DASYTX010000216.1:0-4828 GCA_036001865.1 Terriglobales bacterium | reverse complement strand
GAGGCGGGAGGCATCAGGCAGTGGCAGGAAGCAGGAGGCGGGAGGAAGGAGGCAGGAGAAAGCTGCAATCTCAGTCGTCCCTAACGGGACTTGGAATTTTTCACGCTTATCCACCCGGCACTGACGTGCCGGGCTACTTTCAATCGCGCCTCCGGCGCTGGTCGGCGACAAGATCCTTCGCTCGCGCTCAGGATTTCGGCAACGGGCTCGGACGCCCGCTCAGCGCCTCAAGATGCCGCCGGTACAGCCGGCGGGACGCCGGCGCTACGCTCGCGCGCCCTTGCAGCGCTCAGGTCGCGCGGCTCGGGATGACAAGCGTTGAAGAGTGCCCCGGACGGCACGGCTTAAAGCCGTGCCCTAATACGAATCTCTGTGCCGTCCCTGGCGGGACTCGCTCGCCTTTCTCTCCTACCCACCACTGACGTGGTGGGCTAATGAATGCCGTCCCTGCGGGACTGGATGTTTGAAGTCGGGAACAAGTTTCGTTTCCCCGAAAGACTCAGAAGGCGTAGGTTTCGCGCGGCGCTCTGCACCGACAGCGGCTAATGCCGCTCAAGATTGGCCGCTTTTCGGCACGGCTTAAAGCCGTGCCCTGATACGAAGCGTGTGCCGCGCCTGACAAATCCACCCGGCACTACGTGCCAGGCTGCTTTCAGTCGCGCCGTCGGCGCTAGGCGGCAAGATCCTTGGCTCGCGCCAAACCCTGGATTCCTCGGGCTTAAGGGCCCTCGGAATGACAAAAATAAGGGAGTCCTGATTTTCAAGCAGGCCTGAAGGCCTGCGCCACCCTCATTCGCCGGCCTGAAGCCTGCGCACCCTCCAGCGAGAGTGTGAAGTTGCGGCTGCTCATTCCTTCACCGCAATCCCCAGCGTCTTCATCTTGCGGTAGAGGTGGGAGCGTTCCAAGCCAAGCACTTCAGCGGTGCGGCTGATGTTGCCGTGGTTCTCGTCCAGCTTCTTGAGGATGTAGTCGCGCTCGTAGGCGGAGCGGGCTTGATGCAGCGTAGAGAAGTCGCCGGCGGCGCGCCGTCCGCCGTCGCGATGGACCAGTGGCGGCAGGTGTTTGCGCTCCAGGCGAAGGGTCGTGGGATTCATGATGACCATGCGCTCGATCACGTTGCGCAGCTCGCGCACGTTCCCTGGCCAGGAATAGCGAGTCAGCATGTCAATCGCTTCTTCGGTCACTTCCTTGTGGCGGCGGCTGTAGGCGGCGGAAAACTCGCGCAGGAAATGGCGCGCCAGCAGCGGGATGTCTTCTTTTCGCTCGCGCAGCGGCGGGACGAGGAAGGGGATCACGTTCAAACGATAAAACAGGTCCTCGCGGAAATTTCCCCGGGCGATCTCTTCTTCCAGGTCTTTATTGGTTGAGGCGATCACGCGCGCATCGACGCTGATGGGCTCGTCGCCGCCGACGGGTGTGAAGCGCTGTTCTTCCAGAGTGCGCAACACTTTGGACTGCGTCTTCAGGCTCATGTCACCGACTTCGTCGAGGAAGAGCGTGCCGCCGTCGGCCTTGCGAAACTTGCCTTCCTTGTCGCTGTTGGCCCCGGGGAACGACCCTTGGCGGTGGCCGAAGAGCTCGCTTTCGATCAGGTCTTCGGGGATGGCGGCGCAGTTGACTTCGACGAACATTGCGTCCTTGCGCAGGCTCTGCGCGTGGATAGCGCGCGCGACCAGTTCCTTGCCCGTTCCTGATTCTCCATAGATCAGCACGCGGCCGTTGGTCGCGGCCATCAGCCCGATCTGCTGGCGCAGCGCCTTCACGGGGATGCTGTCGCCGACGATGACGCTCTTCGCCAGCAGTTGCTTCTTAAGCTCGCGGTTTTCGCCGCGTAGCCGGCGCGCCTGGACGGCGTTGTGTACCAGGATGAGCGTTTTTTCCAGCGATAGCGGCTTCTCCAGAAAGTCGAAAGCGCCCAGCTTAGTGGCGCGCACCGCGGTCTCGATGGTGCCATGACCGGAAATCATGATGATCTCGGGTGCATCATCGGAATTGCGGATCCGCTCCAGGGTCTCCAAGCCATCGAGTCCGGGCAGCCAGACGTCGAGCAGGACCACGTCGTAGGCCTGCTTCTTGAGCACTTCCAGGCACGCTTCGCCGCTGCCTACAGTGGCCGTCTTATAGCCCTCATCCTCAAGCACACCTTTAAGCGATTGGCGAATGGCGGGTTCGTCGTCGACGATGAGTACGCTAGGCATGGCTGACGGCGGCGCCGGCCGGGGCCAGCGGAAGCTCCAGGATGAAGCGCGCACCGACGGGGCGGTTCTCCTCCACGCGGACGGTGCCGTGGTGGTCCTCCGCGATGCGATAGACGATAGCCAGCCCCAAGCCAGTGCCTCGGCCCTTGGTGGAGAAGTATGGCAGGAAGAGTTTTTCCTTTAGCTCGCGCGTGATGCCATGGCCGGTGTCGGCCACCGCGATCTCTACCGTCTCGCGGCTGTCGATCAGCGCAGTCGACACCTGAATTTCGCGGGCCAGCGAGTCGTGCATGGCCTCGGCGGCGTTGTCCACCAGATTGGCGATGGCGCGCTTGATGGCTTCCGCATCCGCCATCACCGGGGGCAAGCCGGGCGCGAGAAAGGTCCGCACGGTGACGTTGTCCAGCCGGCCGCTGAACATGGCCAACGCGCTCTCCACGATAGCGTTGATGTTCGCCGGTTGCGGGCGCGAGGCGGGGAAGCGCGCCAGCGCCGCAAACTCATCCACCAGGGTGCGCACTGTTTCTACAGCTTCGGCGATGGTCTCCGCGCAGCCGTCAATCACCTTGAGGGACTGCGGGTCGGGCGCGCTGCCGCGCTCCAAGTGGCGGCGGATGCGCTCGGCGGAGAGCGCAATGGGGGTCAGCGGGTTCTTGATCTCGTGGGCCACACGCCGCGCCACCTCGCGCCAAGCCGCCTGCCTTTGCGCCTGCAATACGTCAGACAGGTCTTCGAAAACCACCACGTAACCCTGGCGGTCGCCTTCGTGCTGCAGTGAAGCCGCCGTCACGGCGACATTGAGTTTGGTGCGGGGCAGCGCGATCTCCATCTGGCTGGTGGTCGCACCCATGCGATCGGCCTTGCGCAGCATATGTTCGACATCAGCGGCGACTTCCACGCTGAAGATTTCGCGCAGGGTGGCGCCGGAGCGACTTTGCTTCTGCGCGCCGGGCGTCTGCGATGCGAACAGGCGCTCGAAGGCATCGTTGCTGTGCGAAACTCGGCGCTCGGCATCGAGCGACAGCACGCCCGTGGGAATACTTTCCAGGATGGTCTCCATGTGGCGGCGACGCTGGTCGAGAGCGAAATTGGCCTCGGCCAGTTCCCGGCTGGAGGCATCAATCTGCTGGCGGCTGGCCTGGAGTTCGGCAGCCATGCGATTAAATGAAGAGACCAGTTGCGCGAGTTCGTCGCTAGCGCGGACGTCCACGCGATGCTCCAGCCGCCCGCGCGAGATCTCCTGCATAGCTTCGGCCAGCGCCACCACCGGACGGGTCACCTGCTTTGACAGCAACAGCGCGAACCAGGTGGCGGCGAAGAGCACCAGGACGGTCAGGAGCAGGAGCACGCCCATGTAGGTGCGCCGCACCTGTTTCCGTTGCTGGGCGAGTTCGAAATAGGCGCGCTGATTGCGCTCCATCTCGCGCAGCGTGGCGGACAGGCCGGAGGGCACCGGCATGGCTACCACAATGCGGCCGCCCACGCCCGCAGTCGCGCTGCCCAGGATGTATTCCTTCCCGGCGATGTCCAGCGGTTGCGGTTGCTGCTCGCCGCTGCGTGGCAGCAGTTGTGAGCGCAGCATCGGCCAGGATTCCGGCGCGCGAATGCTCGCAACTAGTTCCCCGTCTTTCAAACCTAGTACGAAGCCCCCCTGCAGCCTGCTTTCATACCGCTGGAAAACACCCGCCAGACTGCTGAAGTCACCAGTCGAAAATGCGCGTTGTACATCAGGGTCCGCAGCCAGCGCCGCCGCTTCGGCGCGCGCGTTCTCGGCGGCATAGCCGGCCACCTGTGCCGCGATTTCGCCGGTGTTCTGATGCAGCTCCTGAACCGGAAGCGAGAACCACTTGTCAATGGAGCGGTTCATCAGGCCGTAAGCGAACAAGAAAAGGAAGATCACGGGAGCGAAGGAAAGCCCCAGCGCGCCCACCACCATGCGGGTGCGAAACCTGGATCCAAGCTGGCCTTGGCGGCGCTCCTCATAGAGCTTCAGAAGGTTGCGCAGCAGGACAAACGAGAGCGCCACCAGCAGGAGGAAGATAAGCGCGGAGAGCGCCACCAGGATGAGGGTCTGCTGGGTGGTGTTTGGCCGCAAGAATGTGAGGTTGAAAGCCGCCTGCGAAAAAATCAGGACAAACAGGAGAAAGATTCCAATAGCCGAGGAGACCATCAGAAAGCGCCGTCGGCGCTGGGACCCGCTGCGATTCGAGGCAGGCAACATTTAGTAAGTAATTGGGCGCGGCCTGTCGCAAGCGCGCTCTTTCCCGGAACGAGCAGTTTTCATTATAGACCGGGGTCATGGCCAAGCTAATCCGCTGCGGCACGCAATGACGATGTGCCGCTGGTGCTGGTCAAGTACGCCGCGCTGGAACGCAGCGGGCAGATCGGCATCATTCCCAAACAGGAACTTGAACAGAGCAGCGAAGCTGCGTGAGCAGGAGTCAGTAGGCAGGAATCAGTAGACAGGAGTCAGCCAGGAAGCAGCGGCTGAAGCGGGCAGCTCTCGCACTTGGCTTCTGCTTTCAGGCAATGTCGTTTCGCTTCAAGGACCAGCAGGGCGTGGAATTCGTTTTAGACCTGAGCTGCGGACGGGGCGCGGCGCACGACGTACTTGTGGCGGCGGGGCGGG
>DASYTX010000215.1:0-10103 GCA_036001865.1 Terriglobales bacterium | reverse complement strand
GTCGCTGGACAAGTACGCCAAGGACAACGGCTTCGCCCTCATCATGAATTACAATCCGCGCGATCCCCAGGAGAAGATCCTGTGGGGTGTGCCCGCCGTGGACGTCACCCGCGCGATCGTCGAGGCGTATAATGCGCAATCCGGTGTGCCGGCGCCGGCGCGTCCGGCTGGAGGCGCCAAGCCCGGTGCTGCCGGAATAGGCGCGAGGCCGGCTCCAACAAAGCCTGCGGGAACACCGCCACAGAAGCCGGCTACTACCACGCCGCCCAAGCAATAACGACCTGCACTTGGGCCGAGATGCAGGGGCCGCCAAAACGGCGGCCCTTTTTCTTTGTCCCGTGTGGGCTGGAGCTTTCCTCAAATCTGTGGAAAACCTTGTGGATTCCGGAGTAGCTGGCTTCTTTGCGCATCCATTTTTCAGCAATTTAGCCGTTCTGCATGAAGATCGAGGCACCTTTAACCGCTTGTATGTCAGAAAGTTACAGAGCCAAGTGCAGACGGTATCCAAAACAAAACTGTCCCGCGGCGGGAGCCCCAGAAGTGTGGCACTTTTGCACATTCCGGAAATGCGCAGGGTGGGGGTAAAAGCAGTCTGGGAGCCGCTCAGGGCTTAGGTTTCGCCGACTTTGAGCACGGCCAAAAAGGCCTCCTGGGGGATGTCGACGCGGCCAATACGCTTCATGCGCTTCTTGCCTTCTTTCTGCTTCTCCAGCAGCTTGCGTTTGCGGGTGATGTCGCCTCCGTAGCACTTGGCGAGGACGTTCTTGCGGATGGCTGGCACGCTTTCGCGGGCGATGATCTTGCCGCCTATGGCCGCCTGGATGGCGACCTCGAACATTTGCCGGGGGATCAATTGCCTCATCTTCTGCGCCAAGGCACGGCCGCGATCGTAGGCGAAATCGCGATGGACGATCAGGGAGAGGGCGTCCACCGGTTCGCCGGCCACCAGGATGTCGAGCTTCACCATGGGTGAATCCCAGTAGCCGGAGAGGTGGTAGTCGAGCGAGGCATAGCCGCGGGAAACCGACTTCAGCCGATCGTAAAAATCGAGCACGATCTCGTTCAGCGGCAACTCGTAGTTGAGCATGACGCGCGACGAGCTGACGTATTCGAAACCTTTCTGCCGGCCGCGTTTCTCCTCCACCAGCTTGAGGATGCTGCCGACGTACTCCTCGCGGGTGAGGATGGTGGCCAGGATCACCGGCTCTTCGATCTTGGCGATTTCGCTCTGCGGCGGCCATTTGGAGGGGTTGTCGATCTCCACGACTTCGCCGGCGGTGTTGACGATGCGGTAGCGCACGCCGGGGGCAGTGGTGATCAAGTCCAATCCGAACTCGCGCTCCAGGCGCTCCTGGATGATTTCCATGTGCAGCAGCCCGAGGAAGCCGCAGCGAAAGCCAAAGCCGAGCGCGGCGGAACTTTCCGGCTCGAAAAAGAATGAGGAATCATTCAGCCGCAGTTTCTCCAGGGCTTCGCGCAGTTGGGTGTGCTCGTGCGCCTCCACCGTGTAGAGCCCGGCGAAGACCATGGGCTTGACTTCCTGGAAGCCGGGCAGGGGCTCGATGGCGGGACGAGCGTCGTCGGTGATGGTGTCGCCGATCTTGGTATCGGCCACGTTCTTGATGTTGGCGATGAGGAAGCCGACCTCGCCGGCGTTCAGCATTTCCACCTCGACCGGCTTGGGCGTGAGCACGCCAAGCGTCTCCACTTCGAAGACTTTGCCGTTCCACCACAGGCGGATGTGCTGGCCCCTGCTGAGCGTTCCCTGGAAGACACGCGCCAGCACAACGACACCGCGATAAGGATCAAACCAGGAATCAAAGAGGAGCGCCTGCAGGTGGGCGTCGGGACGGCCCTTGGGCGGGGGGACCCTGCGGACAATGGCCTCGAGCACCTCAGGGACGCCTTCGCCGGTCTTGGCGCTGACCAGCAGCGCCTGCGAGGCATCCAGCCCGATGGCCTGCTCGATCATCTCGCGGGTGCGCGCGACGTCGGCGCCCGGCAGGTCAATCTTGTTGATGACGGGAACGATCTCCAGACGGTGGTTGATGGCCAGATAGGCGTTGGCCAGGGTCTGGGCCTCGACGCCCTGGGAGGCGTCCACCAAGAGCAGAGCGCCCTCGCAGGAAGCCAGCGAGCGCGAGACCTCGTAGGAGAAATCCACGTGACCGGGGGTGTCGATGAGATTGAGTTGGTAGGCGTTGCCGTCACGCGCGATGTAATTCATGCGCACAGCATGGGCCTTGATGGTGATGCCGCGCTCGCGCTCCAGGTCCATGGCATCGAGCACCTGCTCCTGCATCTCGCGCGCGGTGAGGGCGCCTGTCAGTTCCAGCAGGCGGTCGGCGAGGGTGCTCTTGCCATGATCGATATGGGCGATGATGGCGAAATTGCGGATGAAAGCGCGGTCCATCGTGTTGAATTCGATTCTAGCATCCGGATAGGGGTGCCCCCGGTATGACGGTCTAGCAGAATCAGTGAGTTACGGGCATATTGGGTGTAAATCCTTGGGAGAGAGGAACATGGGAGCGAGAATCGTGATGGGTGAGTTGGCGGTGCTGTAATTCAGGATGATATTCATTAGTCGGTGATTATAACATGGATATTTAAGCAAAACGAGAGGAAATGGTGCCGGGGTTAGGGATGCTTCGCTGCGCTCAGCATGACAAGGCGCAGCGGACTACATCTTCTAGAGTACCTCAGCGGCTAAAGCCGCCGTCCTTTTCTCGACCAGTTACCGCAGGCCTGGGGGTCCTGCGCCACCCTTGACTCACGTGTTTGCGGAGAACCTGTGTCGCCCCTCCGGGGCGCACACTCTTTTCTGCCGGGCTACATTCTTTCGCCCCTTCGCGGGCTCAAAACCAAGGGCTTGTTTTCGTTGGGCAAGAAAGAAGGGCGGACCGTGTGGTCCGCCCCGGCAAGAAGCTGATGGGCTAGAAGCTGTAGCGCACGGCGAACTGGAAGGCGCGGGGCCCGCCGGAGCCGAAGAAGCCGCCGGCAGTGCGGAACCCCTCATTGAACTGCGCGGACCCAATCGCGTTGTTGAACCCCGAGTAGTTGTTGTTGTTGAAGCCGCGGATGTTAGTAACGTTGAAAACGTTGAACACCTCGCCGATAAGTTGCAGATTGTGACGCTCTGCAAAGCTGAAGGTCTTCGTCAGCCGCAAGTCCAACGAATTGAAGCTGTCGCCAAACTTTAGATTTGGATCAACATTGGCCAAATCGATGCCCCTGACGGCACAGACATTCCCCGGGCTCTCGCATACGGCAATTGCGGCGTTGAGATCGGCTCCGGTTTGAATGTCGCGTGCCAAAGAGTTCCGCTGAATGTACGGAAGGCGCGACCCTAGCGCAGGAACAAACGAGTCGATGGGCACACTGGAAGACATCGTCCAGATGGGAGAGAGGCTCAGCCGCCATGGCAGGTCGAATACCCCATAGAAGACGAACCGGTGCCGCTCGTCCGTAAGGGAATAGCCTTTTTCAAGCCCGAGATTGTTCACACCCAGCACCAGGTTCACCTGGTCCTCGGCGCCGTTAAAGGGGATTTGATCGTCGTTAGAGAAATTGAAAGATTTCGACAGGGTGTAGCTGATGTTGAAGCCCCAGCGGAAGTTAGGACCCCCAGTTGGCCGCTTGTTTAGGCTCACCAGAAGTCCGTCATACCAGGACTTTGCCGAAGACTCGATATTGGTGACTTGATCGGGAATACCTGTTGCCGGGTCGGTGACGATGCAAGGTCTGATGCCGGGCGGTGGGTCGGGGCAGGTGATAAACGGTGAAGTGCTATCGGTGGCGCGCAGGAATCGGCCGAGGATGAGGCGCGTGCCAAAATTATGCACACCATCAACTGAGGCCACCCAGTCTTTGCCGAGCTGCTGCTGCATGCCAAAGGTGAAATGCTGCACCAGGGGGTGCCGCGCTCGAGTATCGAGGAAGTTGATGCCGATGCCCTGACCGGTAATCGGCGCCCCGGCAAACGGATTCTCCAGGTTGACGACGACGCCTGTTACCGCATCGGGCAGGAAGTTGCCGCTGGCGTCAACCGTCGAGCCGTTGCGTACGTCCAGGCGGACAATGCGGCCGTCCAGCAGCTCTTCCAGCAATACGGGTTCCAGCACCACGCGGTCGTAGTAGATGCCGTACCCACCGCGAATCACCGTCCTGCCATTCCTAAACGGGTCCCAGGCAAATCCCAGGCGGGGAGCGAAATTCCTATATCTGGACGCCTGATGCGGGCCCAGGATATTGCGCAACCAGACGCAGCGCTCGTTGGGATCAAATACCGCCGGATCGGCGCACGGCGCATGGGCAGGTCCGCGGCCTAGGACATTGTTATCGAACTCCCAACGCAGCCCCAGGTTGAGCGTCAGGTTGGAGAGAACGTGCCAATCATCCTGGATAAAGAACCCGAGATAGGTGTCGCGGATGATCGGTGCGCTTGGCGGTTGCGGGGGGTCGAGTAGCTTCGAGGGCCCTGTAGTGCTCAACGTGAAGGCAATTGGGATGTCGCGATCGTCAACGAAACCGTCGCCGTTCCTGTCCTGAGTGGCGAAATCCTCGATGGTGTCGATGCGCCCGCTGCCGAAGAGGTCGAAAAGGATGTCGCTGCCGAAGTTCTGCCACTCGCCTCCGAAACGAACGTGATGCCCTCCAGCAGTCCAACTAAAGACGTCGCGCACCTGCCAGCGGTCCAACCTGGTGCGCTGCGGGATACGGAAGCTCTCCCCATCCTGGATGGAGGGGAAGCGGATCTCGTTCCCCCGGGTCCCGTCCCCGGCCGCCAGACCGGGGGGATTGGTGGCCGGAAATCCGCCGAAGGCTGGGATCTGGTTGATGAAATCGTCAAAGTGAAAAATGAGGGTATTCACTTTCGTAGCGGAGAACAGGGTGGTCCAATCGACAACAAAGGAGTGGAATTTGTTAGTCGAGACCTGCCGCTGGGCCTCGGTGCCGATTGGCTTCCGGAGGCTAGCAGGGGCAAGTTCTTGATTGCGGTTGAAACTGTATCGGCCTGCCAAATTGTTGTTGTTCGTGACCTTGAAATCGACACGCGAGGTCAGAAGGAAATCGTCCAACACAGATGGCGCAGCATCGCCGACGATGTCGCACGCCGCCGGGCAGCCGCTGAAATCGCGCCGTCCCACTTCCGCCGCGTAGTCCTGGTTGCGGTTCTCCAGAGCGAAAAACCAGAATGCCCGGTCGCGTTTTAGGGGGCCGCCAAGAGAACCACCAACCTGTTCGCGGTCGAACGGGGGCGTGGGCTGAGTGCGATCGAACGTGGCGGGTAGGCCTTGCAGTTCCTTGTGACGGAAGAAGAAGAACGCCGAGCCGTGCAAATCGTTCGCGCCGGACTTGGTAATAATGTTGATGACGCTCGAGCTGGAACGGCCAACCTCCGCGGTATAGCGATTGGTGGCGATCTGGAACTCCTGGATGCCATCCTGGGGGAAGTTCATTAACGTGCCGCCTACGACCTCGTCGTTGTTGTCGCCACCATCCACGGTGATGTTCCCGCCGCGGCCAAAGGACCCCGCGGAAGACACCTCGAGCGTGTTGGTCTTAGTCGGGTCAAAGTTGGTGGCCGGACGGTTGCCGGGAAGGAGGAAGGCCAGCTCCAGAAAGTTGCGCCCGTTCAGCGGGATGTTCTCCACGGTCTGCGCGCTGATCTGGCCCTGCACCTGGGACTGAGTCAGCTCTACCACGGCTTCGCCGCCAGTGACGGTCACCACCTCGCCTGCCTTGGCGATGGAGAGCGGAGCGTCCAGGGTCTCGGCGTGGCCGACTTCAAGTCGCACGTCCTTGAACTCGCGCGCGGCGAAGTCCTTGGTTTCCACGCGTACGTCGTAGCTACCGGGTAAAAGGGTTGTGAACAGGTAGCGGCCGTCGCTGCCGGTCACCTGCTCGCGGCTGAGGCCGGTGGCCTTGCTGGTAATGGTCACCTTGGCGCCGACTACTACTGCGCCCTGCTGATCGGTGACTACCCCGCCCAACGAGGCGGTCGGAAGTTGCGCCACTAGAGGAAGTGCGACGCAGAAAATCAGGAGAGCCAAAGCCAGCCTGCGAGCCATAACAGACCTCCTCGGAAAATCCTAAGATCCAAAAGATTCAGGGACGGATACTCGGGAAGGGCCCTCAAAAATAAGGGGGACATAATCCGCTCGGGACTGCACCTTGTCAAGTGCATGTCAGTCGGGCGGGGGAAAACGTCTATCGAGGTGCGGCCTAGCGCACGTAAACGCGGGTGCGGTAGCCATCGCCTTGGGCAGCGAGGCGCTGCCGCCAGCCTCCCGGCGGATCGGCCAGAGCTGGAGATCCGGGGAACTCCGCCAGGATCAATAACTTGGGAGCTGCTGCGGGAACCTGCACGACGATGTTGCCCTCGCGCAGTTCGGCTTGGCAGGTTCTTTCGCCGGGCGCTACGATTTGCCGACGTAGCTCGAGGAGTGAGCGGTACCAGGCAAGCATGTCGGCGTGCTGCGCTTCGGCCGCCCAGGTAAGGCGGGAGCGCTCGAAGGTGGCTGGATCCTGTGGATCCGGGACATCCTTCCAGTCGAAGTCTTTGAATTCACGGCGGCGGCCTTCGCGGACAGCCTTTTGCAGAGCAGGATCGCCGTAGTCGGTAAAGAACTGGAAGGGGGCTGTCTCCCCGTACTCCTGCCCCATGAACAGCAGCGGGGTGTGGGGCGCCAGCAGCAGCAGGGCGGCGGCGAGTTTTTCCGCACCCGGCGATGTGAGCTGGCTGAGGCGCTCACCGCGGGCGCGGTTGCCGATCTGATCGTGGTTCTGCAGGCAGATAACGTGGGCGGGCAATGGAACTCCTTCGGGCTTCGCACCCCTGGGCTTGCCCCAGAAGCGGAAGTGCTCGCCCTGGAAGACGAAGCCTTCATTGAGAGCGCGCACGATCTGTTCCTTGCTGCCGAAGTCCTGGTAGTAGCCTTCGCGCTCACCGGTGAGGACGGTGTGGAGGGCGTGGTGGAAGTCATCACTCCAGACGGCGTCGAGGCCGTAGCCACCGTCGCTCGGAGATCGCACGAGCCGGGGATCGTTCTCATCAGTTTCGGCGATGACGCACACCCGACGGCCCAGTTCGCGCGCCAGTCGCTGAAGGTTTTCCTGGATCTCTGCAAGGATGTGCCGTGGCGAGTCATCGGCGATGGTCTGCACGGCGTCGAGGCGGAGACCGTCGAGGTGGTACTCGCGGATCCAGTAGAGCGCGTTTTCGACGAAATACCGCCGCACGCCGTCGCTGCCGGGGCCGTCGTAATTGATAGCATCGCCCCAGGGCGTCTTGTGGCGGTCGGTGAAATACGGGCCGAAGAGCCGCAGGTAGTTGCCCTCATTGCCGAGATGGTTGTAGACGACGTCGAGGATGACGGCGAGTCCGGCGCCATGGGCGGCGTCAACCATGCGCTTCAGCCCGTCCGGCCCGCCGTAGCTGGCCTGGACGGCGTAGGGCGAGACGCCGTCGTAGCCCCAGTTGCGCGTCCCTGGGAAGGCCGCGACTGGCATGAGTTCGATGACGGTGACACCCAAATCCTTCAGGTACTCGAGGCGCTCAACAACTCCGTCGAATGTGCCCCGCGGCGTGAAGGTGCCTATGTGCAGTTCGTAGATGATGTAATCGCGGAGATCAAGGCCGCGCCATGACCGGTCGGTCCAGCCGAAAGCTTCGGGATCGACAATGGCGGTAGGGCCATGCACGCCTTCGGGCAGCAGGCGCGAGACGGGATCGGGGGCAGGCTGGCTGCCATCGACCATATAGAAGTAGCGGTCGCCGGCTCCGGCTTCTGTCGTGAGGCTGAAGGTGCCTCCAGCGTCGCGCTGCATGGGGAAATCGCCATGGCCTAGCAAGCGGAGCGCGACCTGGCGCGCGTTGGGCGCCCACACGCGGAAATGTGCCGTCCCTTGCTTGAGGTTGGCGCCGTAGGAGATGGTTTTCGCCGTGATGGGCACAGCTTTGAGAAGATACTCCATCGCGCTAGGATGCTCGCGCAACCTGTGGTGCGCGGCTGGCTTCCCGCCTTGTACCTGGTAATGCAAAACTCAAAACTCATCCTCGCATCGGCCTCGCCTCGGCGAGCTGAACTGCTGCGCAATGCCGGCATCGAGTTCGAGGTCGTGCCGGCGCAGGTCCGTGAATCACGGCAGCCGGGCGAGTCGCCGGAGGAGTTAGTGCGCCGCTTGGCGCAAGAAAAAGCACAGAGCGTGGCGATGCGGGAGCTCTCGCGCCTGGTGCTGGGCGCGGACACCGAGGTGGTGATCGAGGGCGAGGTTCTGGGCAAGCCCGGTGACGCGGAAGACGCCGCGCGCATGCTGCGCCGACTCTCCGGCCGCTCCCACTTGGTGACCACGGGCGTATGCCTGCTGGGCCCGGGGGTGGCGGATACGCGCACCGAAACCACTCTCGTCAGCTTCGACCAGCTCAGCGAGGACGAGATCCGAGACTACATCGCCAGTGGCGAGCCCATGGACAAGGCCGGCGCCTACGCCATCCAGGGAATCGCGTCGCGCTGGATCACCCGTCTGGAAGGCTGCTACTTCAATGTGGTCGGGCTGCCGGTGCCGCTGGTGTATCGCATGCTGCAGGAACACCGGGCGCTGTAGCGCATCCCCTCTTCGACCGCGCATCCACTGGGTCGCGGGCGTCGCGGGCAATCCTGTAAACTAAAGGATTGCCAAGCAGCTGTTTGCGCCGCCTTGCACATCCAAAACAATAGCGCATCCAAGTTGGCGGGAATTCAAGGCTCCACGCGCGCCGTGGTGCTGCTGAGCGGCGGCATGGATTCCTGCGTGTGTGCGGCGCTGGCTGCTCGTCAGCATGAGGCGGCAGCGTTGCACGTCAGCTATGGGCAACGCACGGAGGAGCGCGAGCGGCGGGCATTTTTTGCCATCTGTGAGCGTCTCGGGATTCGCGATCGCCTGCTGGTGCGCAACGAAGCGCTGCGCTCAATTGGAGGTTCGGCGCTGACCGACGCCAAGATTGCCGTGCCCCAGGCTGGGGAGCAGATGGGAACGCAGATCCCGGTGACTTATGTGCCGTTTCGCAACGCGCATTTTTTGGCGGTGGCGGTGAGCTGGGCGGAGGTGCTGGGTGCCGACAAGGTGTTCATCGGTGCGGTGGAGCAGGACAGCTCCGGTTACCCCGACTGCCGTCCGGCTTACTACCGCGCTTATAACGAAGCGGTGCGTGCGGGCACGCGCGAAGGGCGGATTGAGATCGTGACGCCGCTGATCGCTATGCGCAAGCACGAGATCGTGCGCCTCGGCCTTGATGTGGGCGCGCCCTTCGATTTAACGTGGTCTTGCTACAGCCGCGATGACGTGGCTTGCGGGACATGTGAGAGCTGCGTGCTGCGGCGGCGCGCCTTTGCCCAGGCGGGCGTGCCTGATCCCATCGCCTATGTCCCGGCAGTGGCGGCGCATTCATGAATGCAGTTCAGTTTCTTTGATCCGGAGGAGTAAATGAGAAAGCAATGTTTGATGCTGGCGCTGGCCGCGATCATGTTTGTGGCTGTTGTGCCTGCCTTCTCGCAAACCTTCCCTGTGCGCGGCACCATCACTGAGGAGGGCAAGCCGGTTACAGGTGCGGAAGTATCGCTCGCCAATAAGCAGACCGGTATTAGCTACAAGCTGAAGACCGACAAGCGTGGCGAGTTCATGCATATCGCGATCGCTTATGGGGTGTACGACCTCACGGTCAGGGTCAACGGCGTAGAACGCTTCACCGGTCAGGTGCGCGCCGGCGGGGAGGACAAGCCCGTCCTTATCGATCTCGCCAAAGAACAGGCAGCTGCCCAGGAGCGGGCCCTGCAGCAGATGACCCCGGAACAGCGCAAGCAGCTGCAGCAGCAGCAAGAGGCGGAGCAGCGTGAAGCGCAAATGATTAAGAACCTGAATCAGCGGCTGGCTGATGCTAAGACCGCTGAGGACGCGGGCAACTTCGACCAGGCCATCGCCATTCTGAATGAGACTACCAAGGTGGATGCAACCAAGCACCAGCTGTGGGCGCGGCTGGGAGAGTTGCACTTGAACGCCGCTGCCCGTGCCCAAGACCGCGCTGCGTCGACCAACTATCGCAGCCAGGCTGCCGAGGCTTACAA
>DASYTX010000214.1:0-7711 GCA_036001865.1 Terriglobales bacterium | reverse complement strand
CACCCATACCGCCCGCCCCCAGCTGCTCGAGCACAATTCGTACTCGCGTAAAACCTCACCGTACGTCTTTACGCGCGTAGTCTGCCGCGTGCCATGATGGCCCGCCGTAGTGATGCGATAGCGCTTTCCCGTGTATTGGTCAATCCAATCCGTCTTCAGCCATCGTCTCGGATCTGAGTCATACGGCGCGATCAGGTGAAAGCGCTCGGGATCGGCACCGATGGGATGGCCGAGCTGCTTCGTTCACGGCTCGCTTTTTTGGGCAAGGAACCTCCATCGGCACTTTCCGGATTTCCATCGGGGTAGCAAGATAAACTGAAGGCGGTGTAACCATGGCGAGCTTCCTCTATCGCCTTCTCGTCGTCGACGATGAGCCTTCCATCACAGACCTCTTGCAGACGTCACTCTCCAGGGAGGGTTATGAAGTCCGGGTCGCAAAAGACGGTTTTGACGCATTGCTACAAATGCGGGGAGCGCTACCAGACCTGATTATCACCGACCTGAAGATGCCCAACATGTCGGGCTTCGAGTTTCTCTCCGTCGTCCGCAGGCGATTCCCTCAAATCCCAACCATTGCCATAAGCGGAGAGTTCCAGCCCGCGGTCGAAGAGCTGGGCGTGCTCGCGGATGGCTTCCTTCCCAAACCGCATACCCCCAAGGAACTGTTTGCAAAGATTGCGCAGTTGCTGGCTGGCGATCCGCCGCGCCCGGCAATCAATAAGGACAGAGCGCCGGTCTGGGTTCCCCGCAATGGAGCCTACTACGTAATCACCTGCACCGATTGCCTGCGTTCCTTCTCTATACCCGCAGAGGAAATGGCCCCAGTCCTTCGCGAGCTTCGCACGGTGGAGTGCATTTTCTGCAATGTGCTGGTTAAGATCATCATCGAAGAAAAGTTCCGGCTGATGCCCAGCAGGACGGGAACACCCGCTCCGCGAAACACGCAAAGCAGCCGGTCGTAAATCGAGTAGTGTTTAAGCCGATGCCCAAGGGCACCGGGGGCGAAACTCCAACTTGTCGCCCTCGTCCCGCTCTGTTCTCACCCGTCAAACCGCCCGGAGGATAGGAGCTAGAGCCGTCCAAAGTTGCGCCCCTCCGCCGCGCTGCACCATTCACTGTGCATTCCACGTACATTAGCGATATTGGAGAGCTGCCTTGAGGCATTAGTGCGTGGGCAAAACGATAACTACCGGTCGTCGCGTCGCGCCCGCAGCCTCTGTGAACGGTCCAGAAGTCGAGCCGAGTCCGCCCTTGCCTTATGGCACCTCTGGAGCAGCGCCGTGGCGGCGTCTTTCCGCTGTCTATGCGGAGGTCTAAAGTCGTGGTCGAAATAGACACCACGAAACTTTGCGGACGGCAGCACACCGCCCACCGGCTCAAATCTGACCTCGTTGCCACAGTGGGCACAGGAGGGGAACCGCACCCCATGCGGTATTGCGACCTCATGGGACAGACGATGGCGGTAATGATGGGCCCAGAAGATACCGCCCTTTGGAACGGGCAGCCCTGGCGGGTGCCCCGGTATCAACCCGACTTCGCTCCTGAATGCCACCATTTCGTACTCTGCTTGTCGCGATACCTGAGAAAACGCGCCTTGTTGTATTTTGACACGAGGTGTTTCATTGCACGGGTGATAGTGGCGGCTCTAAGCACTCGTTTGGTTTCCCGTTACGGCACTCTAATCTGCGGCAAGTCAATCCGGTAATATTGGGTGGACATTTTCCCCTCAGAGTTGCACAGAACACGAATCGGACTATTAACAAAACATTAGGCTATGCCGGGTTGTCGCACGATTGACGCGAGCAGCTCTGGGTTTGGCCATGCGGTCTGCGGTGGCCGGTCCGCGCATATTAAGAGCATCCAGCGAGATTAAGATCGATAACTTGCTTAGCGCCCGCCGTATCTTCGTTTCCCATTCATCGCGTCGCGGATCAGGGTATTCCGTAGGCGTCCTGCAGTGAGTGGATCATGCCTGCTTCAACAGCTTCGAGGCTGTTCGACTCCTGCCGATGTACTTGATTTTCTCGATTTGAATATGCCGCCGCTGCAGCAGCCCAATGGTCCGCTTGCCACAGGGTTCCCGTCCCCATCGGCGCACCTTGGCTTCGGATGAAATTGCGGACATCAGGTGCGCAGTGCTGATGGATTCTAGGCTCTGCGCCGGGAAAGGAACTGGTTGAACACCGCCAGATCGCCCTGGGAAACACTCCCGACGCAGCTTCCCTCATCATCCACCACCGTGATGCTGCGCATTTGGTGCTGCTGCATGGTCTTCTCGCAGTGGTCCAGCTCGTCTTCAGCCTTGCAGGTCACGGGATTGTGATTCAGGTAGTCTGCTATCGCGGTGGTTTTCGGATCTTTGCCTTCGGCGATGATACCCCAGCATAGCTCGCGCTCGGTAATCATCCCCTCCAGGTGCCGCGACTGCAGGTCCGAAATTACCGGCAGCGAAGTCACGTCGTGCTCGCGCATGAGCCGGGCCACATGCTGTGCGCTGTCGGATGACAAGCAACACGTGGGATTCTTAATCATGAGATCTCTTACCTTCATAAAAGGTCCCCGGAATTCACATCCGCCGCGAGTTCGTTATCTGGATCGTTCCTTGGCGGACGAGCTGTGGTGAGCACGGGTTCGGAAGTCGCCGACCCTGCTACCGCAACTTCTCCCTGATGATATCCGCTCAGTCTACGCTGATCGGTGGTGGCGTCAACTGCCCACTTTTGGTGCAATGCCCACTTTTGATGCAACGTAGAGCAGTCGTGGGAACCACGCCGATCCCGCCAACCGTAATCGCTAAAAACGGAGAGCACACCCCGCGGGGAGAGGCTATGCGAACGGAACCTGCCAAGCCGCGATGGGAGCGCTGCGCAGCACGGTGGCCTGTGGTAGGCTCTTTGGGCCAAAATCCCAAGGAGGAACCGATGCCCGATACAAAGCCGACTCATGCAGAGGCACAACTTCAGCTTCAGCTCTACGACTTGCGCCGCGAAGCCAAGCTGCGCCTGGCCCGCGACTGGTTCACGCAGAACTATTTCGTGGACAATTTGGAAGACAGCAACCGCATCGCCCCGCCCCTCTCGCAAGAGGGCACCTACGTGATGATGGTTTTGGGCTATTGGGACCAGGCTTGCGCCCTACTTAACCACGGCCTGTTGCATGAGCAGCTCTTTTTCGAAAGCAGCGGTGAATTTTTCGCGGTCTGGGAGCGGGCCAAGCCCGTCGTCCCGGCCATTCGAGAAAAATACCGCATGAACCATTTTCTTGTGAACCTGGAGAAGGCGGCGGAGCGTTTCGAGAATTGGGTTGAGAAACAGTCGCCTGGCAGCATCGAGATGATGCGCCAATACACCCAACAGATGCGCTCAGGCAAGGCCCAGCAGGCTGCATAGAAAGGGTGCCTTGTTGGTGGTGTCCGGCTGATGCCGAGCGTTAGGCAGCCCTCAAGAGCAGCACCACGTGAACGTCGACGAGTTCCGCACTCTCTACGCCTTTAACCGGTGGGCGAACAACCGTCTCATCGGGGCCGCCCGACGCCTGACTCCTGCTGACCTCACGCGAGATGTCGGCACCAGTCACGGGTCCGTGCGGGGAACACTCGTTCATATTTTGTGGGCCGAGT
Source organism: Terriglobales bacterium (assembly GCA_036001865.1). Taxonomy (GTDB): domain Bacteria; phylum Acidobacteriota; class Terriglobia; order Terriglobales; family Acidobacteriaceae; genus DASYTX01. Next base: position 4,092 of record DASYTX010000214.1, on the reverse strand, counting down.
GGATATGGCTGCAACGGTGGCGGGGTGAATCACCTAAACTGGTCTTCGCTCAAGACCAGTTTCCGGATGTGGACGCGATTGAATCACGCTGGCGTGACGTCGAGCACGATCAGCAAGACTTTATCGCGGCGCTTACGGACGACCGCTTGAACACCCCGCTTTCGTACCTGAATCTTCAGGGCCAGCGTTGGGAATACTCGCTGGCCCACATGATGCAGCATGTCGTGAATCACTCCTCGTACCACCGTGGTCAGCTGGTGACGCTTCTGCGACAACTGGGCCAGACTCCACCAGTAACTGATTTTCTGGTGTTCTTCGACGAGGGCGGTCAGTAGCAGACTGCCTAACCAGCGCTTGCTGGGCTGCCGGGCACGGTTCGACGCGACTTGCCGCAGGAAACTAGAGAACGTCTCTCGGCGGACCGCTGGCCACGGGATCTAGCTGCTGGTCGCGGAGATGAGTTTGGACGGCTGGGGCAGAGGGCCCGAGCTGCCGCGCGCACGCAGCAGCTCCAGCACATTAGCTCCCGCGATTGGACGGGAAAACAGGAACCCCTGAATGAGATCGCAGTCCAATTCGCGGATTATTTCCAGTTGTGCCTGGGTTTCCACTCCCTCGGCCACGGTCTGCATCCCCAGGCTTCGCGCCAGCGACATGATGGTCTCTACGATCGGGCGAGTACCGCCAGGCTCGGCTATTTTCTCTACGAAGGAGCGATCGATCTTCAAGGTATCGATGGGAAGACGATGCAAGTAGCTCAGCGACGAATACCCAGTGCCGAAGTCGTCCACTGCGATGTGGACGCCCAGCATCTTCAGGCTCTTCATCTGCCGGGAAGAGTCCTCCACGTTGTTCATGACCAGGCCCTCGGTGAGCTCCAGTTCAATGAGTGTCGGGTCCACCCCAGTTTCGGACAGGATTTTCGCCACGCTGTCGGCAAAATCAATCCGATTGAACTGCAGCGCTGAAACGTTCACTGCGACCTTCAAGGATGCGTCGATGTGCTTTCGCCATTCCACGCTTTGGTGGCATACCTGCCGCAGCACCCAATCGCCAATGGGCACAATCAGGCCGCTTTCTTCGGCGATAGGTATGAATCGCGAAGGAGGAATCATGCCCAAGGTGGGATGACGGAAGCGCAGAAGCGCTTCCACACAGGCGATTTCACCACCCTTGAAAAATTGCGGCTGATAGACGATCTCAAATCCACCTTCATCGATCGCCTTGCTGAGATGTTTTTGAATGTCGAGCGCATCGCGTGCGTCCGCCGAGAAACACTCATGCTGGTTGCGCCCCCGGTTTTTGGCCCTATACATCGCTTGATCGGCTGCCCGCCGCAGGCCCTCGGCGTCTGCGGCATCGTCCGGATAGATGGCGATTCCTATGCATGCCGTCGCTGGCAACGGGCACCCTTGAATCATCAGAGGTTCCCGCAGAGTTTCCAGGAAAATCTCCGCAATTTTTGCGGGGACTGTGGGACTCTTGAAGTCCGCGACTACCGCGGTGAACTCGTCCCCACCGCTGCGTGCCAGAGTGTCGGATTCACGAGTTCGGGAACGCAGGCGGGCCACCACGGCCTGCAGATACAGGTCGCCGACGTGGTGGCCAAAGGTGTCGTTAACCTGTTTGAAGCGGTCCAGATCAATGCACATTACCGCCGCCCGCGTTTTGGTACGGCGCGCGCGGGCCAGGGCTTGCGTGAGCCGATCGTCGAGCAGCAGCCGATTGGGCAATCCCGTCAAGGAATCGTGGTGTGCCTGATGGGCAAGCCGTTGACCTGTCTCCGCTGCCTCCCGTATCTGCTCATCCAGGACCGTAAGAATCATCCCCAGGGCCACAACATAAGCTGGAGCATTCCATGCTGCGCTCAGCAGGAGCGCATTGGACAGTCCGTACATGTACGATCCGATGCCGGCCAGCGACGCTCCCCACGCAAACAATCCCACCGTTGCCATGATGATTCCAATCGACCATCGCTGGAAACGCCGGTGAAACAACACGCCACTGAAAATGAACAGCCCAGCTTGGATGCTGTAGATGCCGCTGGTGAATTCGCCACGCGCAACGCTATCAGCAACCAGTGCGGCAACCGCAACACAAGCGGCAGCGGTGTAGAGAACATCCCGGTTGATTTGGCGATAGAGCAACCAAAGCAGGCTGAAAACTCCCGCTACTCCGCTGGCGATGACCGCGAACAACAACGGTTTTGGTGTGATGTTCCACGACACCGCACTGACGTAGAGCACCGCGGGGGTGGCCACTGCCGCAATCAGACGCTTTCGGTCCCGGGAATTATCGCAAACCGTCGAAACCGCAATTACGAACGATAAGCCAGCGAGGATGGTTACGCTGTAGCTCAGGCTTGATGTGATCTGGTCGGCAAGACCCATCCTTGGGCCAAGTAATTCCGCCACCAGATGTAGAAGTAAAAACACCCAGCCGAGGAACCAGAACTGCATTTGATCGGTGGTGCGCCGGCGCAGTATCGATCCAAAGACCAGCACAAGAAAGCCAAGAATCAGGATACTGATTGGGCTAGTCAACTCCATTGTCGGCTCCGGACGGGATGCGCTGGCGGGGGCGCGCGCACCTATAGTTAGTTCCCTACATGGGTCTGCCGATTCTTCAAGCAACCTGCATTCCGAAACTGACCGATTGAAGAGCTGTAGAATCAACGCGGAACGACTGGCTGAGGTAGCAACGCTGTCGCTATGTGAGACTTTGCTTGTATCGAGGTGAGACAACCGCCGCTAAACCGTGCCCGGTTTTCGGATCTGGGCCGCCTGTCGCCTCCCCGCAACAGATGCTTTTGCAGAGTTACGCGGCGCTCACTTCTAAGGCGTTGCGGTCCCAATGCGCCAGGTTGGCGCCCGCCTCATAGGTGCTTTGCAGGAAGTCGAGTAGAAGCTCGCGCGGCTCCGGCGCGGAGCGAACATCGTCGTACATCAGGAGAAATTCGTGTAACTGTGGATGATAGAAAGCCTGCTGCGGGCGGACCGGGTATTTGGAAAATTCCGGGGGCTCCGGCACGGTGTAGGAGTAGAAGGCCGGCCCTTTGATCTCGCCACTGCCCGGCCAGAATCCGGCGCTGCTGACTTCGTGCGAATACGCCTCCCGCGTGATGGCATCCGCTTCTGGACGCTCCGGGGCGCGGCGTCCAGAAAAGCGCGTTACCGCCAGATCGAAACTTCCCCAGAAAAAATGTACAGGGCTGCACTTGCCAATAAAGCGTGAGCGGAATTCCTCAAATACAGCGCCCGCGGAAGCCAAAATCCGCCAGAAGCGTTTGGCATACTCTGGATCGTACGACGCGTGAACATGGTCCTCTTCGAACGCAATTGGATCGGGGACCTCATCCGGCTTGCCATGAATCCGCACCTCGATGTCCAGCGACCTGAGCGCGGACATCACCTCCTTGTAAAAGTCAGCCACCGAACGCGGCTGCAACGGCAGGCGCCGGATTACTCCCTCGCTGGTTTCGATTGCGAGTTGGTGATCGATGAAATCAAATTGGATCTGGAAGATTCTCGCGCCATAGGGCATCGCCGATGTGGTCAAACCGCGCGCGGTGACGTACAGCGCGACATTCCAGAAGTGGTTCACTTTCGGAGCGAGCGACATCCGGATATGCCCCACAATCTGCGTCCACATGTGCAGCGTCGCGTACGTCTCTTTCCATTCTTCCAGGGGAAGTGCCGGCCAGGGCTCGTCGCTGCCGGCGAGAGAGCGCGTCCCAACATTTTTCATGATTGCGTTCCGCTCCGAAAGATGAAAGATGCAGGATTATAGTCCCCCGCGAACAGCGGGCTCCGTTTCAATTCGTCAATTCGTAAATTAGAAAATCCTTCAATTTCTCCGTGTCTCTGTGCCTCGTGGTGAAAAGATCCTGCGCCTTGATGGCGTCAGGCCTTTCAGGCCTGCGATCACTCCAGCCTCCACCCTACTTTGTCATCCTGAGCCGCGCGAAGTGGCCGTAGCGCCGGCGTCCCGCCGGCTGTTTCGGCGGCATCTTGCCGCCGCCGTGCGACTGACCGCGAGCGAAGGACCCCTACCGGAAGAAGCAATGCAGACGGGAGTCCTGGGTTTCGCGAA
>DASYTX010000213.1:0-3962 GCA_036001865.1 Terriglobales bacterium | reverse complement strand
TCATCAAAGCTTTCTCGACGCGCCCGTTGTCGCCAGCCTCCTGCCGTGGCACCTGTTCAAGAGCGTGTTCCACCTGGGTACCAGCGAGATCTGGGGATGGGGCTGGCGACGCCGGTTGGCACGCTCCCTACGGCTGGTGCCCGTCGATCCTGACTCCAATCTCGTCGCTGGCATGCGCGCGGGCACCTTTGGCTTGCGGCGCGGCCACATCCTGACCCTTTACCCAGAAGGCGAACGCAGCATCGACGGCACACCGCGCACCTTCAAAAAAGGCGCGGCCATCCTGGCCACGCACCTGAAGGTGCCGATCTACCCAGTGGCCTTGGACGGTTTCCATGAAGCCTGGCCGCGCGGCAAGCCACCGCAGAAGTTCGCCCGGCTGCGGGTGGCGTTCGGCGACCCCATCCTACCCCCAGCCGCCGTCGGCAGCGCCAACCCTGAAGCTACTTATCAGGCGTTGACGGCCGAGCTGAGACGGCGCGTCGTGGAGATGTGGGAGTCGATCCGCGAGCCTAAGCCCCAGGAGAAGGTGGAGAGCAGCCGCGCCGCAGCGGCAGATTGAAGACAACAGCCGTCGGCCGGCCGCTTACCGCGCTCCTACCGGCTGCTGCATGCGGCCGTACTGGAAGGCAGCAACGAAGGCGTCAACCACCTTCTTGTCGAACTCTACCCCGGCGCGCTCGACGATCATGCCGATGGCCTCGCTGGGGGCCACGCGCGAGCTGGGGTCGCTGGTCAGAGTTTCGTACTCGTCGGCCACGGCGATGATGCGCGCCTCGAAAGGCAGATGCTCGCACGTGCGTTGCGTGCGGCCGTTCTCACACGCCTTTTGGTAGGCCAGCACGATGGGGATGACGCGACGTAGCGAGCCGCCCACCGGCTGCGGCGGTATCTTGCCGGTGCTCATTTTCCGGCTGACTTCTTCGAACTCCTGCTCGCTGAAGTTGGCCGACTTGCACAGCACTTCGCGGGTGAGGCCGAGGCGGTCGATGTCGTGCAACAGGGCGGCTGCCCGGATGTCCTCCACCTGGTCCGATTTCAGCTCCAAGCGCTCGGCGATCTTGGTGGCGCAAATGGAGACGCGGTAGGGGTGGTCCTGGCTGTACTTGTCGTTGGCGGCGATGTGCTGCAGGATGTGCAGGAGGCCGTGGTAGCTCTCGCGCAGCTCATGCAAGGTGGATTCTTTACGTTCATAGAGTGTACCCATGGCGTAGGCGGTCACCACCAGAATGCCGCCCCATACAGTGATGTCGAACCACTTCTCCTCTCCTCCGCTGAACACCTGCCAGGCGAACAGCCGCGGATTGAAATAGCTCATCAGCACTACCATGAACACACTAGCGACGGCCGAGAGCGTAGCGTGCCGCCGTCCGTACATATAGGCGGAGTAGATGGTGGGCAAGGTGTAGAAGCCCAGCACCATGCGGTGGGATTCGACCAGGAAATTGAGCGCGAAGGCGATAACGAACATCGCCAGCAGGAGCCACAATTCCAGCTTGAACTGGTGGCGCTTCTCCGGCGGATTGCTTTGCTCCGGCGGGTCCTGCATGGCTGAGAAAGGATCGGCGGCTGCGATGTTGTTAGACGACATGCACGTGCTCCAGCGCGATTCGGCGGAGCGCCGACGCGCGTTGCAATAGGCCCATTTTGGAATCGTAAGCAGGCCGGAGCAGCACGCCAAATTACTAAAGGGCTGCACCTAGCGCCCGTGGTCGGACCGGAGCCGCGGTGCTATTTCGCCCGGGGATGCGTGCGGTCGTAAACCTCGAGCACGTGCTTCATCGAGAGCTGGGTGTAGCGCTGGGTGGTGGACAGGCGCTCGTGGCCGAGCAGCTCCTGGATGGCGCGCAGGTCGGCGCCTTCCTCCAGCATGTGGGTGCCGAAAGCGTGGCGCAGGGTGTGCGGATGCACGTCGGGCGGAAGGCCCTTGGCTACAGCAATGCGTTTGACGATGCGCCCCACACTGCGCGTGGTCAGCCGTCCACCGCGGCGGTTGATGAGCAGCGCTCGGGTGGGCCGCTTCCGCCGCGACAAAAGCTGCTGCCGAACGGGAAGATACGTGGCCAGCGCCGTCTTCACCCCCTCGCCAAAAGGCACGTAGCGCTCTTTGCGACCCTTGCCGCGCACCAGGATGGCTTCCGCCGACCAGCGTACGTCGTCCAGGTCGATGCCCACCAGCTCCGAGTTGCGGATGCCGCAACCATATAGCAGCTCCAGGATCAGGCGATCGCGCTCGGGGAATGAGGCAGCTAGAGGCAAATCGCCGTCCAACACCGTGTTGATTTCCTCGATCGTGGGGACGCGAGGGAGCTTCTTCGGGAGGCGCGGCGTGGCCACCAGCATCGCCGGGTTCTGCTCGACTTCACGCTCCCGGGCCAGCCAGCGATAGAGCGAGCGCACCGCCGCCAGCGCCCGCGCCACCGAGGTCTTGCTCAATCCTTGCTCGTACAGGTGTGAAAGGAAGCCACGAATGCGGACGTGGTCTACTTGCTTCAGATCGGCGTCACCCACGTAGGCCGCGAATTTTCCCAGGTCTTGGGAGTAGGCCTTGATGGTGTGGGCAGAGGCGTTTTTCTCGCGCAGCGCGCGCAGGAACTGGCTTATCGACTTTTGCGACGGGCTCACGCTTCACCACCGGGACACTGAGACGCGGAGGCAGTCATTGCGCAGTCCCGCTTGGCGAGTCGATTCCCTCCAGCGGCTTGCGTAGCCGGGCGCGGGGGTGCTTCTGATACACCTGCTTCAGCCTGTCCAGGGCGACGTGGGTGTAAACCTGGGTGGTGGAAATGTCAGCGTGGCCGAGGATGGTCTGCACCGTGCGCAGGTCGGCGCCACCTTCCACCATGTGTGTGGCGCAACTATGGCGCAGCATGTGGGGGCTGGCTGGTCTTCCGTTCCCTCCTGCCGCGCGTACCATCTGCCAGACGCGCTGGCGGCTGAGCTTGCCCCCACTCCGCGCGACAAACAGCCACGGCGAACTCTTTCCCCCGCAGAGCTGGTTCCGGCCACCGGCCAGATATTCGCGAACCGCGTCAACCGCCGCCCGCCCCAAAGGGACAATGCGCTCCTTGTCGCCTTTGCCACGCACCAGCACGTAGCCCAGATCGAGCTTCAGGTCTTCCAGCTTGACCCCCACTATTTCCGACACTCTGAGGGCGCCGCCGTATAAGACCTCCAGCATGGCGCGATTGCGGAGGGCAAGCACCTCGGCAACCGGACCTCCGGCCCTCGGCTTCGGCTGGAGCAGCGCCTCCACCTCCTCGTGGGTCAGCGATTTGGGCAGAACCTTCCACTGCCGGGGGGATTCCAGGTTGAGAGTGGGGTCGTGCCGGATGTGCTTGTCGAGCAGCAGGAACTTGTAGAAGTGCCGCAGGGCCGAAAGCTTGCGGGCGACTGAGCGGCCATCCACTTGGTGTGCTAGAAGATGGGCGATGAAGTCGCGGACGTCCTGGCGCCGGGCCTCGCCTAGGCCGCGCTTTTTCAGGAAATCGGCAAACTGGCCGAGGTCGCGCTCATAGGCCTCGACCGTCAACCTGGCCAACCCCTTCTCCACCTTGAGGTAATCGGCGAAACTGGAGAGCAGGGGGCGGTTGTCAGAGGCGGACATCCTCACATTATGCGCCGCTCGGCGCGTTATCGGACCTTCGCCTGTTTACTGCCTTGGTTCAACCCCGCCTACTCACCCCCTCGAGGCGGTGGATTTGAGCAGTTCCTCCGCTAGGAACGCCCCTTCCGGCGTCTCCTCGTGCTTGAAGTAGGCGAAAACGTCCTTACCCTGCCCCACCCCGGTGTGCGCCCTAGCCGCCAAGTCCCGCCGCTGATCCTCGGAATACTGGGGCTGCCGGAGCCGGTAATAGACGAAGTCGGCGGTAGCTACTTCGGGGACCACCAGTTTCTCGCTCTCGGCCACGCATAGGGCCACGTTATGGGCGCGCAGCAGGCCAAACACCTCGTCCGTAAAC
>DASYTX010000212.1:0-10489 GCA_036001865.1 Terriglobales bacterium | reverse complement strand
TGGCCGACGACCGAAGGCCGATGACCGACGACTTTTAACGTTTGAAACCCAACTTCTATCCCGTGATCCTCGCCGGTGGCCGCGGCACACGCTTCTGGCCGCTCAGCCGTCGGCGTACGGCCAAGCAGGTGCTCGCGCTGGAAGGCACCAAGACCATGATCCAGCAGACGGTGGCGCGCCTGCTCCCGCTGGCCCCGGCGAGCCGCATCTGGGTGATCACCAATGAAGACCTGCGCGAAGTCATCCGCCGCCAACTACCCATGCTGAAGTCGCCGCAGATCATTGCCGAACCCGTGGCGCGCAACACCGCACCCGCCATCGGCCTGATGGCGTTTTTGATGGAGAAGAGCGACCCCCGGGCGGTCATCGGCATGTTCCCCGCCGACCATGTGATCCTCGACGAAAAAAAGTTCCGCAAGGCGGTGCAGCAGGCGGCGGCCATCGCTGCCGCGGGCGAAAACATCGTGGTCATGGGAATCCAGCCGACCCGTCCCGAGACCGGTTACGGCTACATCGAGGTCGGATCGGCAGCGGCCAAGGGTGTGTATCGCGTGCGCCGCTTTACCGAAAAGCCCAATGCCGAGCGCGCCGAAGAGTTCGTAGCCGCCGGCAACTACTACTGGAACAGCGGCATGTTCGTGTGGAGCGCGCGAACGCTGGTCAACGCCTTACGCGAGCACTTTTCCGAAAGCGCGCCGCACCTGGAGAAGATCACGGCCGCCTGGGGTACGCGGGGCTTCGATAAGACTTTTGCCGCAGCGTATCCTCGCTGCGAGAACATCAGCGTGGATTACGCGGTGCTGGAGCCGCGCTCGGCCAAGGGCGAGCACTCATCCAATCTGTATTGCATCCCAGCCGATTTCGGCTGGAACGACCTCGGCTCCTGGGCGGCGCTCTACGAGTACCAGGCGTTGGCTCGAGGACGGGCCAGCAAGGACGGCAACGTGGTCGAAGGCGCTGGCGCTTATGCCCTGAACGCCGAGGGCAACTATATCTATGCGCCCAAGAAGTTCGTGGCCGCCGTCGGGGTGAAGAACCTAGTCGTGGTCGAGACCGATGACGCCCTGCTGGTGACCACGCGCGAGCATTCGCAGGACGTGGGCAAGATCGTCAAGCACTTGGACGAGAAGAAGCAGACCAAGCTGCTTTAGTCTCCGAGCGAAGCGAGGGATCCGGATTTGGCCGACGACCGACGGCCGACGACTGATGACCGACGTGATCAAATTCGGTACCGACGGCTGGCGCGGCATAATCGCCGACGATTTCACCTTCGACAACGTGCGCCGCGTAGCCACCGCCATCGCCGCCTACGTCCACAAGAATGAGGACGCCCGCAAGGGCCTGGTCGTCGGCTACGACACGCGCTTCGCCTCACGGCGCGCAGCCGAGGTCGCGGCCGACACGCTGGCGAACACCGGCATTCCCGTCACCCTGGCCAACGATTACACGCCTACGCCCGTGGTCTCGTTCGCGGTGCGGCATTTCGCGACCGCCGGAGGCGTCGTGGTCACCTCCAGCCACAATCCGTGGATGTGGAACGGGATGAAGTTCAAGGCGAAGTACGCCGGCCCAGCGACTCCCGCCATCATGAAGGCCATCGAGGACGAACTCCGCGCTGCCACTCAGCCGCCCTCGGCCGCGCGCGCCGAAATCCGAGAAGCAGATTTCAAGGCTCCCTACGTGGACGCCATTTCGCGCTTTGTTGATCTCGACCGCATCGCCAAGGCCGGGTTCAAGTTTGCCATCGATGCCATGTATGGCGCAGGACGCGGCGTGCTGGCACGCATCTTTTCCGAGCGCGGCATCGATCATGTCGAGATTCGCGGCAATGTTGACCCGCTGTTTCCCGGTATCAATCCCGAGCCCATCGAGCCGCACGTTGCCATGCTCCAGGAGACGGTGGTGCGCGAGCGCTGCCACGGCGGCTTCGCCACCGACGGCGACGCAGACCGCATCGGCGCCGTCGACGAGAACGGCCAATTTGTTGATTCGCACAAGATTTTTTCCATTCTCGCCCACTGGCTCATCACGCGGCAGCGTTGGAGCGGCGACATCGCGCGCACCTTCTCCGCCACCAAAATGCTCGACCGCATCGCCGCCCGCCACGGCCGCAAGCTGCTCGAGACCCCGATCGGCTTCAAGTACATTTGCGACCTCATGCTGGAGCGCGAGATCGTGATCGGGGGCGAGGAGTCAGGCGGCATCGGGGTCTCGCGCCACCTGCCGGAGCGCGACGGCGTGCTGATGGCGCTGATGCTGGCTGCGGTCATGGCCGAGGAGAAGAAGACCATGGCCGACCTCGTGGCCCAGGTGCAGCGCGAGTATGGCCGGCACTTCTACGGCCGCCGCGACCTGCACGTGCCCAACGACATCAAAGATTCCGCCATCCAGCGCGCCCGCGGTGAGCTCAGCCAGGTCGGCCCGTACCGCGTGCTGCGGCGGGAAACCGTCGACGGCGTGAAGCTTTACCTCGACGCGCCCGCCGACGGCAACGGCGCCGAACCCTGGCTGCTGTTCCGCGCTTCAGGCACCGAGCCCCTGCTGCGCTTGTACTCGGAGGCCGCATCGCCAGAGCTAGTGGACGAAATATTGAACGAGGCCGAAGCACTCGTTGCTGGCAAAGTGGCCAGCCATCAGCCTTCAGCCGTCGGTTAGGACGAATCGAAGGCCACCACCACTTCGCGCTCTAAAGCTGATCTAATATGGGCTGTCATCCTGAGCGCAGCGAAGATCTGTGCTGTCGGCTTGCAGCATCGACGACGGGTGGCGCCGAACGCGAATCTAACATTGTGAGCCAGTACTCCTTGCTCCAGGATTCCCAATCCGCCGCCACCCAAGACACCCCCGAGGCGCGGCAGTACAACCGCATCCGGCGGCGCCTGGCGTTCGCCGATTTCCTGCTGGGCTTCGCGCTGTTGCTGCTACTTCTGCTGGCAGGCTGGTCGGCGGGACTGCGCGACATCGCTTACCTCGGGGCCCGGCAGAACTATGCGCTGGCCGTGTTCCTCTACGTGCTGATGCTAACCGCCGGAAGCAAGGCGCTGGGTCTGCCGCTCGACTGGTACAGCTTTCGCCTGGAGCACCGCTTCCATCTTTCCAATCAGAGGCTGCGGTCGTGGGTCAAGGACCAGGCCAAGGGCTGGCTGATCGGACTGGTGATCGGCACCGTGCTGGTCGAGCTGCTCTACTGGATCATCCGCACCTCGCCCCAGTACTGGTGGGTGATCGCTTGGGCTGTGTTCGCGGTGTTGTTCGTCTTCTTCGCCCAGATCGCGCCCGTCGTCCTGTTCCCGCTGTTCTACAAGTTCAAGCCGCTCGAAAACGAAGAGCTCAAGGCGCGGCTGCTGCGCTTGAGCGAGCGCGCCGGGACACGCGTGCGCGGCGTGTTTGAGTGGAAGCTTTCGGAGAAAAGCAAGAAGGCCAATGCCGCCCTGGCCGGGTTGGGCGTCACCCGCAGAATCATCCTGTCTGACACGCTGCTTGAGAACTACAGCCACGATGAGATCGAGGCCGTGCTGGCCCACGAACTCGGCCACCACGTGCATCGGCACATCCTCAAGGGAATCACCGTGCAGGCGGTGATTACGTTCGCCGGCTTCTGGGCCGCCGACCAGGTGCTGCGCTACGCCATCGAGCAGCGCAACATGTTCCTGACCATGTCCGACTTCGCCAACCTGCCGCTGCTGGTCCTGGTTTCGACCGTGCTCTCTCTACTGTTGCTTCCCGCGCTCAATGCCTACTCACGGCACTTCGAGCGCCAGGCGGACCGCTACTCGTTCACCTCCCTCGCCAGCATCGCCCCGTTCGTCTCCTCGATGAACAAGCTGGCCACGCAGAACCTGGCCGAACGTTCGCCATCGCGCCTGGTCGAGATCCTCTTCCACTCCCACCCGCCTATCTCCAAGCGCATCGCCGCCGCCGAAGCCTGGGCGAAAAGCAGTGGCCAGTGGCAAGTGGTTAGTGGTCAGTCAACGGCCTAACTCAAATCAGCGCTTGATCGAAAGATATTCCGCCACTCGCTGCAGGTCTTCCTCCGTGTCCACGCCGATGGTGTCATGCGGCGTCTCGGCCAGCCGGATGTCGATTCCGTTTTCCAAAAACCGCAACTGCTCCAGGCGCTCAGCCCGTTCCAGCGCCGATTCCGGCAGCGCGCAGAAGCGGTCAAGCGCCGCCTTGCGGTAGGCGTAGAAACCCAGGTGCTTGAAGTAGCGGGCCGCACCCGTACCATCGCGGTCATGCGGGATGGCAGCACGGGAAAAGTAAAGTGCTCGTCCGGAGACGTCAGTTACCACCTTGACCGCGTTGGGATTCTGGATGTCGGCGGACGCTGCCGGCGTCTTCAGCGTCGCCACCAGAACTGAGCGATCTTGCATCGGCCCGAGTAGCGCGGCAATGTGTTCGGCGCGCGCCAGCGGTTCGTCGCCCTGTACATTGACGTACACCTCGGCACTAACCGAGCACGCCACTTCGTGCACGCGCTCCGTACCGGAACGGTGGGCGGGCGACGTCATGCGCACGCTCCAGCCGCTGCGGAAACAAAGGTCGAATACCTCTTCGGCATCCGTAGCCACCACCACATCGGCCAGCAGCGGCGAAGACCGCGCAGCCTCATAGACCCAGGCCAGCATGGGGCGCCCGGCGATCTGGCGCAGCACCTTGGCCGGCAGGCGGGTGGAAGCGAGCCGGGCGGGAATGACGGCAATGGCTTTCAACGTGCGCGCATTGTAGCAAGTGAGCAGACCAGGTGCCCGTTTGACACTCTCAAGAGCAGCCTCTTAGAATCGAGCTTGCGACTAGACCTGCTGTGTCGCAATCTAATCTTCAAGGCCGGCAAACGGCCTCTTCCTGCGTCCGTTTCCCGCAGAGTGGCGGTGTAGCTCACCGGTAGAGCAGCGGTCTCATAATCCGTTGGTAGAAGGTTCGATTCCTTCCACCGCCACCAAAAGCTCATAGAAGGTCCTGGTTCCGGAAGCGCGACGACCACGCGCTCTAGTTGGCGCCAGTTAGCTGGAGATCGTAGAGGAGATCGGGGCGGCCATCGCCGCGCCAATCCAGCACCTGCACAAAGTACGTATTAGTTCCACCGTACGGCGCGATGAACACGATCTGGGAATCCAGCAAGAACCCCAGATGGATGTCGTCATTCACGGCCAGGCTGGCGCAATTGGAGTTGAGCAGTTGCAGCATGGTATCGGCGTGCGAATCTACGGTAAACGGGTTGCCGTCCAGATCAAGCCTCTGCGCGAAGGTCTCGATGGTGACCTGGGCGCCCTGCGTGGCCTGGAAGCTGTAGAAATCGTGGTCTCCATAGGGGCTGAGCGAGGCCCGCAGCCTGCCATTGGAGATGGGTGTAGCCGTGGCGCAGCTCTCGTTGCGTCCCGGCCCCGAGGCCCGCACCAGCAGACTGAGGGCTTTGGTGTCGGTTTGCGGAGTGCTGTTGGAGTCGCTGGCCTGCACCGTGAAGCTGGCGGTTGTGTTGGAGCCCACGGCCGCCAAAGTTCCGCTGATGCGGCCGCTTGCATCCAGGCTGAGGCCGGAGGGTAGTGGCCCGCTACCCGGTGCCAATTGCCAGGTTATGGGTGGAGCGCCCCCCTCACTCCCCAAACTAAAAAAATATGCCTTGCCGCTGCTGCTGGGGGGTAGCTGGCTGGTGGTGATGCGCAGCGGCCCCGCCGACACCGCAAAATCAACCGCGTTGGACGTGCCACCTCCAGGGGGTGGGTTAAACACGGTTATGGGAAAGGAGCCGGGGTGGCTCAGGTCGCCGCCGGCGATGGCGGCCGTCAACTGCGTACTGTTCACAAAAGTTGTGAAGCGGGGCTCCCCGTTCCATCTCACGCTGGAGGCGCTGACGAATCCGTTACCATTCACCGTCAAGGTGAATTGCGTTCCGAAAGTCGTGGCGCCGGTGGGGGAAATGGAGGTGATCTGAGGAGTCGGGTTCGGGGGTGGCTGAATGGGGGTTCCGCCGCCTCCGCCACCACCGCCGCCACCGCAGCCCCCAATCACCAATAGGGCGATGGCAGCCGACAACCCCAGTACGATGCGGGCGGCAGAGTTCATGCCTCCGCCCTCCGCGCCCAAAGGCTGGGCAACCATAGGCGAGCGCTTTCCCAAGCATCGAAAGTTGGCGGCGTTCCGTTCAAGATGATGTCGGTCCCGACATTCAACACGGCGCCGGGATTGACTACCAGCGGACTTTGATCCGTGCATGCGTCGGTATCTGATTCCGGCGGCGTGATGTTCAGGAACTCCGTGGGACAGGTGCCAGGCATGGGAAAGTTAAATCCCAGGAAGCCGCCGATGGGCCCGATGCCTGAGCCGCCCACGAACTGCGGGTCAATGGCCTCCACTTCCACCGTGTAGCTTCCGGGCGCGAGCCCGGGAATCTCATAGAGGCCGATCAGGTTCTGGTCCTGAGAACCAAAGCCAAAATCGGAGAAGGGGTCCAGGGGATTGCCGGCGCTCATGGTGAAGCGGAAGCCGGAGGAGCTGGAGACGGCGATGCGTCGAGATTCATTTTCGGGTGTGGCCGGGTTGTCGACCTGCCGCGCAACTACGTTAAGGCCCTGGACCTGCGTCGTGCCGTCGGAGAACAGGATGCGCCCCTGGATGCGTCCGGTCGAGCTTTGGAAGCTGACGTCCGGATACAGTTCGGAGATGGCGGCGATGTCATCCGGGGCGAGCTGCGGCAAACCGGCCGACACCCGCGATTGGCAGGCGAGGATTGGGAACATCAGCGGGAGGCCGGCAAGGTCGTCGGCGTTGCAGGGGAAGCTGTTAAGCACCTCCAGGTTGATTTGCGAGTGGTCTAAGCCTGAAAAATGTCCGAACTCGTGGATGAAGGCTTCCTTGAATTCTTCCAGGGAGACGTCCGCGGGGTTAGCCTTACCGTCAATGAACTTGCCGTTTAGCACGGCCCGCCCCAGCGTAATGGAATTGCTGATGCCATCACTGGCAATAAACTGGGGCCCGGCGAATCCCAGAATATGAGATGAGGCCCCGGCGCCAAACACCACGTCGGTCACGCTGCCATTGGTGTCATAGATGATTGCGCTGTTGTTATTAATTTCGCTGTTGGGATCGTCATCGAGTTGTAGGAAGTTCGTTCCGGTGACGTCTTGCGACAGATCGCCAGCGTTGGTGAACGCAATCACCGCTGTGGGCACGTTCTCCCACACAAGAAACATGTCAGCGGTTAGCTGATCGGCTGCTGCTTTGTTGAGCGTGCCCAAAGTGCCAAGGTCGGTCCGATAAGGAACGGGAACGGAAGTGTCCCACTTAAACGGCAAGCCCGGGGCATCAATCGTGCCGCCCACCAGTAGCGGGCCGCCAGCATACGCGGGAAGCGTAAGTAGGATCGCAAGAGCGATCGACCGCAAGAATTTGCTCATGGCTGGCCTCCGCCTCCCAGCCGTTTCGCCAAGCCCAGGAAGGTGCTGAGTTCGACCGGAGAGCCCGGCCGCGCCAGCATGCGTTGTTCCGCACCCGATAGGGTCACGCCTGATTGCTTGGCGCTCGCTGCAACGTTTTCAAAAAGCCCACGGTTGCCGGCTTCGTTGACAATCAAAGCGCCACCGCTTGCGTCGCGCAGCACGCGGAAGCGTCCCTGGCCAGCGCCTACAGGGCTGGTCAATCCGTACTGGCTCTCCGGATAGAGGAACAACACCAGTTCCTGTCCCACTTGGTATTCCGCGGTGCTGTACTTTCCTGCCGGAGTGGCCACAGCGCCTGATCGCAACCGCGCCGCAGGAGCATACTGGCGAAACGTGATTCGCTTCCCTTTGGCCCCACGCACGTTTTCGATCACGTTCAGAGCGACAACCAGCGTGCGAACATTGGGGTAGTCGGGATGGCCTTCCGCGCGTACCTCGACGATGCGGCCGTGGACGATTACTCCGGCGTGGCGGCTCAGCTCCTCCAGATTGACCTGACGGACCAGCGCCTGTCCCAGCACTGAAACCGCAAGACCTGGCAGCGCAAGGCAAGTAACCAAGCAGAAACGAAGACAGTATGGTCGCAGCATCAGAATCCCGCCTGTAGTCGGTGCCGATTTCCTTCTGAAGCTATTTCCGTGACCCGCTGGGTGCTGACTTAGCACCCACCTCAATCCGAGCCACTCCTGCCGGCCGCGGCATTGGGTCTCCATCAACGTGCCACAGCAACCTCGGCCAACCAGTTGGGGGACGTGGCAGACGAGGAATGAGCCTGGAATCCGCCCGAGCATCGCAGAGCCGTGCCTGGCTTTCACCCTTCGGCGCTGGGCTGAACTTAGCCAGATAGTAGGCCAACCCGCTCCTAGTCAAGACAAGAATTTTGGCGTTGTTCCGATTTCAGAACAAAGCCTCTGGCGGCGTCAGGCTGGAGGAATACCCCCAATGAGGTGGTTTTCAGTAAGTTCTTGAGAATAAAACGGTAGGTTGCCCAACGCAGGCAGGTGTGCCCGATAAGTCGTCTCGGCTACAATCCAGCGCATCAGCGGTCGGCAGCTTCGCCCGCGGTGGGCAGGAGCGTGCCGCGCTGGTCCGGCTGAGGGCCCGCCAACAAGTTTGCTAGGGCAGCATTTGTGCGGCGCTGAACTTGGCGGTTTCGGCCGAGCGCTCTTCCTTCATGGGCTGAGACGTCTCGGCGGTGGTTCCTTCCTCAGACAGGACTTGGCGAACGATCTGTAGCGCCTCCAGTTCCCTCTGTAGCTTATGGATTCCCATCTGCTTCAAGCGGATCAGCTCATTGATGTTCTTGACGAGGTCCATCTGGAGTGGCTTGGTGATATCGTGAATATCCTTCATTTGGCGTTTTTCCCCGCTGGGATTGTCGCGTGCCATCATAGCTGAAATAGGCCCAAATCAAGGCAAGAAATCGCGGGATCGCGCGAAAAACCAGTCCACCGGCTACCTTCTTGATACCGCGGCCGGCCCGGGAGAAATGGTCCCCTGCCATCTGAGCCGCGGCTAAGCCGGCGGCTGAGTGATGGCGGCCTTCGCCGGACTTGCGCTGAGCGACAGCGCCTGCTGGATGTCGGCCCAGATATCGTCCACGCTCTCGATGCCCACCGAGAACCGCACCAAGCCATCGCTGATGCCGAGTTGTTTCCGTCGCGCCGGCGCCATCTCGCGATGTGAAGCAGTGGCGGGATGCAGCACGCTGGTGAAGACGTCGCCCAGGCTGGTGGAGCGTACGCACAGGCGCAGGGCGTCCATGAAGGCGAAAGCGGCCTCGCGGGTGTTCTCGCGCAGCTCGACGGAAACCATGGCTCCGGCGTGGGGCGAACGCAGAGTCCGCTGCAGGACCGGTTGTGTGTCTGGCCTCAGCGCGGGATAGTGAACTCGCGCAATACGTGCATCCTGCGCCAGTCGCTCGGCCAGCCAGCGCGCGTTGCCGCACTGGCGCTCCATGCGCACCGCCAGGGTTTTTACGCCGCGCAGAATTTCGTGGGCCTCCCACGGGCCGAGGATGCCGCCCACCAGCTTCATCACCCCGACGAGCGCGGCCTGATCGGTCTGCTCGCGGGCCACCACGATGCCGCCCATCACGTCGGCATGTCCGCCGAGGTATTTGGTGGCGCTATGCACCACGAAGTCGGCGCCGTGCTCCAGGGGGCGGCACAGGTAGGGCGTGGCAAAAGTGTTGTCGATGATCAGGCGCGCCCCGGCCTTTTGCGCAATCGCGGCGCAGGCGTCAAGATCGCAGACCTTCAGCAAGGGATTGGAGATGGTCTCCGCGATCAGCACCCGCGGGCGGACCTCACGCGCGGTCTGTTCCAGGGCTGCGAGATTGGAAAAGTCGGCGGTGACGGTCTCGACGCCAAAGCCGGCAAACACCTGCTGCAGCAGGTTGAGCGTTGCCCCGTAGAGGTCCTGCGAGGCCAGAACGGTCGCGCCGGAACCTAGCTCGCAGGCCACCAACGCGGCATGCAGAGCGGCCATGCCGGAGGCGTAGGCGCAGGCCGCCGCGCCAGTCTCCAGCTCGCGAAGCGCCTCCTCCAGGGCCGCAACCGTAGGGTTCCCGTAGCGGGTGTAGATGTAGCCGGGAATTTCGCCGGCGAAAACCTTGTCCACTTCCGCCATGGTGTCGTAGAGGAAAGTCGAGGTGGCGTAGATGGGGACCGCAGCCGGCACTCCGATGGGGGTGCCGCGGCGTTCTCCGGCATGGACCAGCTTGGTGGCGATATCCAGGTTATCTGGGGGCGGCATGAAAGCCTCCGGTGAGAGCTATCTCTCCAGCGCATCGGAACATAACCCCCATTACATCGCAGGTGCAATGCGTAACCCCGCCCCCCGGGGTCTCCGCATTTTTAGAATCAGTGACTTACGTAGGTATTTCGTGGTTAATCCTTTGAATGGAATGGGTTACGAGACCTCCGTCAGGGCAAGCCTACATTTCATAAAGATATAACACAACAATTATATAATATCATATGGTTGGAAGGTTGTCAAGAATTGATCTTACCTAATCAGAAGGGTCCCTCGACTCGCGCTCCTTCGCATGC